>JBBTTY010000001.1:0-1164 GCA_038063975.1 Patescibacteria group bacterium
AAACAGCATTATGTCCACAAAGATTTTAAAGGCAGTACTTCTATTAAAAAAGTTTTGCCCGTGCTGGCGCCAGAATTGTCGTATAAAGAGTTGGCGATTCAGGAAGGCGGAACCGCCGCGTCTAGCTGGATTAAACTAATTGGCAATGAAATTTCTTCAGAAGAAAAATCTCAACTAAAAAAAGACATGTTGGAATATTGCAAAATGGATACATTCGCGATGGTGCGGATTTTGGAAGAGTTGGAGAAGGCGATAAAATAAAGTAAGGTGTAATTAGCACGCTGATAATTTAGGAGGTATAATATGTTCAACAAAGCAATGGATCAACTTATTTTTCTAGACACCGAAACAACAGGGAATGATATCGCCAAAGATAGGCTGTGTCAGATTTGTTATAAAACTTACGACGGTATTTATAAGGGCTATTTTAAGCCGCCAGTTCCCGTGTCTATCAAGGCGATGAGCATTACTAATATCACCAACAAGATGCTTGAGGGCAAAGAAGTATTTAAAGAGAGCGCCATGAAAAAAGATTTGGAAGATAGAATTAACAACGGCGGAATATTGGTAGCGCATAACGCTAAATTTGATTGCGCGATATTGGAAGCTGAAGGAATGTCTATTCCTCGCCGTATCTGCACCTTTCGTGTCGCGAGAGAATTGGACCCCGAGAATTTGATTCCGGAATATAATTTATCGTATCTGCGCTATTATTTCGATCTTGAAGTTGAAGATGCCAACGCTCACGAAGCGGAAGGGGACGTAAAAGTTCTCTACGCGCTTTTCAAAAGATTATTGGCAAAAATGACGGAAGGCGGATTAACCGAGGAAGAGGCGATTGTTAAAATGATGGATGTTTCTAGTCGACCAACGTTATTCCGATTATTTAATTTCGGGAAGTACAAAGATAAAAAAATAGAAGAAGTTGTAAAAACTGACAGGGGATACCTTCAGTGGATGTTAGATAAAAAAATGGAGGAAGGCGGCCAAGACGAGGATTGGATTCACACTTTGCGGTACTACTTAAAATAATAAAAGGAAAAAACCGCTTTGACAAAACCATTAAAATAAAAAATCCCGAGTTTATAAACTCGGGATTTGTTGTTTATTTATTTCTCGCGACTACCTTCACTTGCGTTACTTCGTGGAAGCCGTATTTTCCAT
>JBBTTY010000002.1:0-5871 GCA_038063975.1 Patescibacteria group bacterium
AAAGTACTATGTATCTAAATTACCAGCAGAGTGCAAAAATGGGTGGGGTTATTCAAAAAGTGTTCTAATTTTGATTTCATGATATAATTAACTTGGAACTACCAGTATGTGCTGGATCAGCTCCTCAAAATTGTATCCACAAAACAATATTCCCACTGTGAATACCGCTATGTTAGCAAATCCGGCTGTTGCCAAGACTGTGTCCCTAAATGCAGTTATGGCGTACTCAAATCCCGGTCTCGTTGCTCGCCTTCAACGCAAGCTCGAGCTCACCGAAGAGCAGGCCACTGCCCTTTTTGAAGATACTAAACGATTCTTGTATATCTGTGGGCTTGCGTCTTCAGGTTCAGGTTTCTCACCGACTCCAATAATCGATGAAGGTTGGCATAACTTCATCCTTTTCACAAAGGATTATTATGAGTTTTGTCACAAATTTTTCGGCCGTTTTATTCATCATGTCCCAAAGAATAAAGCGGAAGGCGAAATCGGAGGAAAATACTCTGGTGAACGAACACTCGTCGTCGCCCAAAAACTTTTCGGCAAAAAATTATCCCCAAACTGGGTTTATCATGTCGGAGCGGACTGTTCTAATTGTTGCGAAAAGTGTTCGGCGTCAACCAATTGCCAAGAGCATCACTAAAAGAAACAAACATCAACCTCTACATCGAGCGTCGTTCTTCCCATGATCGGCGCTTTTTTTGGTATAATTGAATCATGGATAAATTTCTTGAAAAAAAGGGAGTTTTTGAATACATATCTTCCGGAAAAATTTTAGATCTGGGTTGCGGTAATAATAATTTTGATATTATAAATTTTGCCGAGAGAGGATTTTTAATTGATGCGGTGGATAAAGATTTATCAAATATTTCTTTTATAAAAAAACAAAAAAACAAGAATATCAACGCAATTTTGGGATTGATGGAAGAATTTAAACCAAAACCGAATGAGTATTCTTTAATAATAGTGAATAATTCACTGCCTTTTGTTTCCTCAAAAGAAAAAGTAAAAGAAATTATAAATAATTTGTCGAATGCTCTAGTCGCCAACGGCTTCATTTATCTGACTTTGTTTGGTCAAAAAGATGAATGGAATAAAGACCGATCCATGTCGTTTTTTACTCAAGAGGAGGGTCTAAATCTACTGGATAATTTAGGACTCAGGAGATATTTTATTTCTACTGAGGAAGGTTATGGCAAAACCATAAAGGGCGGTATGAAATACTGGCAAATTCATAAGTTTTTGTATAGGAGGTGATGGTTTTATTAAACAGGTTGTCAATTTCTTTAAACAATTCATCCTTTTTGTTTGGTAGATTTTTTGGCGGCATAGCCGTTTACTTTAAAAAGACGGGAAATAAAGTTTTCCATTTGTTTTTCGCGTTCCTTTTCGTTTTCAATTGTATATGTGTAGATATCTAGTTTATTAAGTTTACGATACGCATCAAAATCAAATTTTTCGTAATCACAGAGAAGTTCTTCACCCTTTTTAATATCACGCATGGCTATTTCAATACCCTCTATTTCATTTCCAGCTTTACTCTGTGTGATATTTGGATTTTTTGAATGATTTATAAATCTCTCATCATCAAAACAGAGGATAAAATGCTTTGTAAATTTGTCTACATAACAATAATTGAGAAATTGCGCGCGAGATGCTTCTGAGAGTTGAAGCAAAATATCTTCAGGAACAATGAGATCAAGTCCTGGCATAAACCTCCAAGTAGTTGTTCCTTTTGGAATAAACTGATCGGCAAATAGGCCGATACCGTGGATTTTACTTGTTCCTAGCTTAGTTTTTATCATTAACATATAAATCATTATATGCCTCAAAGAGCCAATAATACAGGGTATTTTTACTATTGACTTTTAATATCAAAGGTGATATAATAGGCTTGCTAGAATGTTCATTGTAAGGGTTAAGTAAAACAATCAACCAAAAAAGGAGTGACTCGTGAATATCGCAATTTTTTGCGGAGTGTTCGCGGGCGTCATGCAAGTCATTGGTTATTGGATTTACAACAAAGATGTTTTCACTGATCCCCGGAGAAAGCCAAATGCAGTCAGCTGGGGTCTGTGGGCTTTTGGAAGTCTTCTCACCAGTTCTTCGTATGCGGAAGTCGTACATGATTGGGTGAAGGAAATCCTCCCGTTTGCGTGCGTAATAGCGTGCACTCTGACCTTTCTGGCTTTTCTCATCAAAGGAAAGCTGGGACGGCCTGATAAATGGGAAGTAGCTATCTTGATCTTGGATCTATTGATCCTAGTATTTTGGGTGGTTACGGAATCCGCGAATTGGACAAATTTGTTGCTTATGTTCAGTGTTGCTTTTTCCTTCATTCCGAATCTTCGGAGTGTCTGGAAAAAGCCAACAACTGAAAATCCGTTGCCATGGTTTGTGTGGAGCTTCGCTTACGCTCTCTTGTTTCTCACAGTGATTCTACGCTTTGAGAAGTGGTGGGATCTGGCCTACCCGGTCACATATTTCATCCTTCACTTCGCCGTCGGTCTCATTGCGAAATTTCGTACCGCCAATCTCTAGTCTCTGATTAGCTTGGCGGTATTTTTTTGTTTATAATGGGACATTATGACCCGAAATGTATATGTAGGACAAAGTTCTATTGAGGGGAAAGGGGTTTTTGCTAAAAAAAATTTCAAAAAAGGAGATGTTGTGTTTATTTTTAAGGGTAAAATTTATAGTCGAATAAATAATAGTAAAAATGATGTATACGCAAATCCAAATTCCATAGGTTTTGGTAAAAATCAATGGATTGATCCCGTAGGCAAATTTCCATTTATTAATCACTCCTGTAATCCTAATATGGGAATAAAAGGACGAGTTACTTTTGTTGCTTTAAAAAACATAAAAAAAGGGGAAGAACTAACCTTTGACTATTCAATTATTGAAGAAGACACACATTGGCAGATGAAAAATCTAGAGAAAAAAATATCTAGTTTTCGTCCAATTATAAAGTCCATTCAGTTTTTACCTTTGCGGACTTATAAAAAATACCTCCCCTATATACCGAGATATTTTCAAAAGGTGTATACTCAATATAATAAACTTAGGTCAAATGGATAAAAAATCAAAGATTTTTTTTATAGCACTTACTTTTTTACTTTTTACATCAATCGGTGTTACTTATTATCGTTATGTTGTATTAGGTGATTACACTATATTTACAGATGAAAATACCATACCATCAGTTTTTGATATTTTAAAATTTAATACCAAATAAAATGGATCTTCTTTCATGTAATTGGGATACGGCAAAATTTCTCATATTTTCTCAAAATGTTTTTGATCCACTTATTTATTATTCTCATTTAACAGCTCTTGTACTCTCTTTAGTTTTTGGTTTTTTTGTGTTTTGGAACAACAGGAAATCAATCATAACCCAAGTTTTATTTATAATTACACTTCTTTTGTCTTATTGGCTTTTTGGTGATCTTACTCTTTGGGCAACTGAGAAAAGTTATATAACAATGTTTGCTTGGTCGACAATTAATCTTGCTGAACCATTCATTTACGCCTTCAGCCTCTACTTCATATATCTTTTTATAGATAAACAAGACATATCGTTAAAAAAGAAATTTGCTATTTTTTCACCTCTTCTTATTACAATTATTCTTACCCCGACGGTTTTTGCTTTGATGGGATTTAACCTAACAACATGTGATCGTGATGCAATTGAAGGACCTCTTGTTTATTATGGTTATCTGCTCGAAATAATTTACACCCTCTGGATTATTGTAGTTGCATTTTCACGACACAAAAAAACTCAAAACAAAGATCAAAAACATCAAATTAGTCTTGCCGCTACCGGTATAGTGTTGTTTCTCCTGTCATTTGCCTTTGGAAATATAATTGGCAGTCTTTTCACAGACCTTAGTTTTCTTGGAGAAGATTATAGTTGGACCATTGGTCAATATGGATTATTTGGCGTCCCTATATTTATAGGATTACTTTCGTATATGATTGTAAGGTTTAAAGCTTTTAATATTAAATTATTTGGTGCCCAAGCTCTCGTTGCCGCCCTTGTATTTCTTGTCGGTTCTGAATTCTTCTTCGTCACATCCCTTACAAATAGAGTTCTAGTAGGAGTTACTCTGGTTCTCGTTTGTATCGGTGGTTATCTACTTGTCAGAAGTGTCAAAAGTGAAATAAAAGCAAAAGAGAGTTTACAGGTAGCCAACGCCCGCCTCCAGGAGCTCGACAAACAGAAAACGGAATTCGTTTCGTTTGCGACCCATCAGTTGCGCAGTCCGCTCACTTCTATCCTCGGCAATGCGTCGCTTATTTTGGAGGGAGATTTGGGCAAGATTTCAGAGCCTTTGCGTGAAGTTGTAAATACCATTCTCCTATCTACAAAAACTCAAATAAATGTTGTTGAGAGCTATCTGAATATTTCTCGCATAGAGCTCGGCACCATGAAATACAATTTTGTGGAAATAGATTTCGCAGATTTACTCAGAGAAATTGTGGGTGAACAAAAGCCGACAATTGAAGCCAAAGGCCTGAAGTACAGCCTTTCTATAGACGAAAATCAGACTTACAAAATCAAAGCCGACCCTGACAAATTCAAACAGGTTGTTATGAACATCATCGACAATTCAATCAAATATACAAAGGAGGGATCGATTGCCATATCGCTCGAAAAATCGCTCGAAAAGAATGTCGGACATGGTGCGGGTGCTGTTGTGCGTCTCAAAATCGCAGACACGGGCGTCGGTATCGCGCCGGCCGTTTTGCCGAAACTTTTCCAGAAATTCTCGCGCGCTGAAAATGCAAATGAAGCCAATATTCACGGCACCGGCCTCGGTCTCTACATAGCAAAGCAAATTATGAACGCCCACGGAGGCAAAATTTGGGCCGAATCAGCAGGGGAGGGCAAAGGCTCGCAGTTCTACGTAGAAATGCCGGCGGGGAGGTAAAAATTAAAAACGCAACATGCAAACAGAAATTTCCTTTTAAAGCTTTATTATTTATCTGTATTGTGTTAAAACTACTCTGAATTTCTTTGATAGTTTACTTAAAGCCATTTTACAACAATTCAGGAAGGAGATATGTCCCATGAAAATAAATGAAACAAGTTTTTTCTTAAGTAGATATTTTGATTTTTGTTATAGTTTACGCACTGGCGTTGGGGTCAATATTTATCAGCACCCATTCCAGAAATTGCGCAAGGCGCACTTTGATGCTTGGGCGAAACAAAATATCGCAATTTTTAAGGAGATCTTGCCTACAGAGCTCCTCTTGAAAATTAGTGATGGTATTCTAGATACCGAATCTGCCCAGAGGATTTCTATTCTGGTAGAAAAGTTTCTTCTTGAAGCCTTTTCAATTGAAGGTTATAGTTTTTATGAGCTTCTCACGCTTCACAGGCATAAATTACCAAATAGTCTCCAGTTGCTTACAAAGAGAACTCTAAAGCATAAAACCGTTGAAGTTGAGCGCCTAATAAAAAAAGGTTTGGGTATTATTCTGATTAGGCCGGAGATATTTTATCTTAAAGATCTCGTCACTGAGTTTCTTGGCAAATTTGGTTATGAGGAAGTGCTAGCAAGTATAAAGGTACTTAAGCCAGAGCATTATTTTTCCTTGTATAATCACGTTTTTGATGACCAGGCCAAAGAAGCCCATGTACGGAGACGGGCTTTCGGCTACATAAATCAAAAATGCTGGGTTCTACTACTTCGTAATCCATCACTCTCTCTAGAGGGCATTCAATTAGCTGTTGATTTGAGTGAGAGGGTAAAAGGGGTCGTATGTGTAGAGGACGTACACACTCTGAGAGGTGGAATTTGCTTTAACGAAGCACAGATTAACCAATCTGATACTGATCCATGTGTTCGATTAGCACTAAACCCTTAT
>JBBTTY010000003.1:0-11889 GCA_038063975.1 Patescibacteria group bacterium
TGCGGAGACGGAGGGATTCGAACCCTCGGTGCCTTTTTAAAGGGCACACCTCTTTAGCAAAGAGGTACATTCGACCACTCTGACACGTCTCCAAACGTAAAAAGACAATATCACAAAAAACTCGCACTTGGAATGTGCGAGCTTGAACTATCATTGAACTATCATTTGAATCATCACGAAAAAGGCTGATTTTTACACTTTCTTTATCCTGATGATGCCGAGAAAATCCATCACTTTCAGTCCCCAGTAAGTCCAATCGAAACAATATTCGAGAGGAGTGACTGCTTGAGCCGCACGGTGCTGATTGTAATGATGGTTGTTGTGCCAACCTTCACCGAGCGTAATGATCGCCAGTATCAATGAGTTTCTACTATAATCTCCCGTCTCGTACCGCTTCTTGCCAA
This sequence comes from Patescibacteria group bacterium, assembly GCA_038063975.1. Lineage (GTDB taxonomy): Bacteria > Patescibacteriota > Minisyncoccia > Phycocordibacterales > UBA6065 > UBA6065. Next base: position 405 of record JBBTTY010000003.1, read on the forward strand.
ACATGTGTGCAGCAGAATTGATGAGAAACGTGCCGTGATAGAGTGCAACCGTACTGGTAAAGAAAGCCCATACGAGCATTTGCAGTGCATTCGTATTCCACAAATCTCCGATATACCATCCAAACCAAGCACAGAAAATCGCCAGAAAAACTGGCCCTATCATGTGATGTATCCCTTTTTCCAGCCACATAATTTCCGGCACACCCATCCAATCACGAGACTTACTCTCATCTATTTGGTGATATTTCGGACACATAATCCAGCCGACATGTGACCAGAAAAATCCACGCAAATAGTTTGAATGAACGTCTTCCGAATCGTCAGAATGTGCGTGATGTTGCCTGTGATGAGATGCCCACCAGACGACACCTTTTTGTACAACCATAGTCGACAGAAAGGCCATCATCCATTGAGTAAACCGAGGCCACAGAATAATTTCAAACGTTTTGTGCGAAAAATATCTGTGAATAAAACCCGTAACAAAAAACATTCTGACAAAATACAGTAGAACCGCCGTAGAAAAAGCGATCCAACTAAAACCGACATAGAAGGGCCCGATGAGCCCGACTAGATGAATGAGAAGAAATGGAATACTACGAAATAGATCCATTCTCTCATTTAAAACGAGCTCTGATTTGTTTGAACCGATCATTTTATTCCTTTTTGTTAATTTTTCATTAACATTGATGTTTAAAAAACTTATTTCCTAGTCATAGAATAACACAAAGCAAAAGCGCAAGGGATATATAATCTCTTGCGCCGTAATTTTGATCCAATTTTGATCCACTTGGATTTTTCTGGATCATTTCTGGATCCAGCCAACATTGATAGCGATCACCCAGAACATAATTCCGAGAAAAATCGCCGCCGAAACCAGTTTCAACCAAATCGGCAGTGGTTTCAAACCACTTTCCAAATCATATCTTTGCATTTTGTATTCCTTCCTTCGTTGGAGTTCGAATTTTGATCAAAAAATATTTTGATCTTCTATTGAAATATACATCTCGGCAATTTTAGGGTCAAGAATACATTTTAGAATTGCTTATGATGTACATTGTTTAAACTCCCCCCTATATATACAATTACCCCATGAATTTAAGCCATAATTTAGAGGATTGTTTGCGGATTTTAGGACCCCAAAAACAAGCTTTGGAAAAGCTGGGTCTTTTGACAATTGAAGATCTGCTTTATCACTTCCCTGCCCGTTATGGCGATACAGCGGAAGCGAGAAATATTTCGGAAATTCGGAAAGGTGATGAAGTGGTTATTTACGGCAAGATTTCTAAATTGAAAATGTCCAAAGGCTTTCGGACAAAAATCGCCATGGCAGACGGTTTGATAGAAGACGATACAGGATCAATCAAAGCTGTTTGGTTCAACCAACCGTATCTCGCCAAAATGATTCCCGAAGGAGCTTTCGTTCGAGCCGAAGGAAAAGTTTCGGAGAGAAAGAAAAACGCTGAACTATATTTATCGAATCCGAAAATTGAGCAAGTAGAACATTTACCGAAGGTTGTGAGCGAATCTCTCTTTGATTCTCAGGGCGAAAAAAATGAGCAGAATAAAATACACACTTTATACCCCGTTTATCCCGAGTCTCGCGGAATTTCTTCTAATTGGATGTATCATGGTATCCAAAAAATATTTAAAAGCGGTATTTTAGATACAATCATCGACCCCATACCAGAAAAAATTCTAGAAAAATACAATCTACCGAAACTTTCGACAGCTATAGTCTGGATTCACGCCCCACAGAGAGAAAGTGACGCCATAGCCGCACGCAAGAGATTTGCTTTTGAAGAAATTTTCTTTATTCAGCTCGAACGCCAAAAAGAAAAGAAGGAATGGCAGAAAAATCCGGCATTTGTCATAGAGCCAAGCGAAACAACGATCAAAAATTTTGTCTCTTGCTTTTCTTTTACTTTTACAAATGCTCAAAACAAAGCGATAGCCGATATCTTGGCAGACTTCAAGCGCGGACACGCTATGTCACGTCTCCTCGAAGGCGATGTTGGTTCCGGCAAAACCGCCGTGGCGGCCACAACTGCTCATGCAGTGATAACCACTAAACCTATGTCTACGACAAAACTCGGCATGAGACAAAGTTTCGGCTCGCTCCAAGTCGCTTACATGGCCCCGACAGAAATTTTGGCCATTCAGCACTTTGAGTCTTTTATAGAATATTTTCGACACACTGGTATATCTATTGGCCTCATAACGGGCTCTGGTTGCAGGAAATTTCCTTCAAAAATATCTGCCAGCTCCAAAACTGGAGGCTGGACAGATATTTCCCGCACACAACTCCTGAAATGGGTAGCAAATGGCGAAATACCTATACTTATAGGCACCCACGCTCTCATACAAAAAACAGTGCATTTCAAAAATTTGGCTTATGTGATTGTAGATGAGCAACACAGATTCGGCACGGCTCAGAGACAGAAATTAGTTCGTAAAGACAGAATAAACCCGCACCTTTTGAGTATGACCGCCACACCAATTCCCCGCACTTTGGCCCTTACTATATATGGCGACCTCGATTTGACTCTGCTCGATGAAATGCCCCACGGCAGAAAGCAGATCATGACCGAAGTTGTCACTTCAAAAAGCCGTGATGACATGTATGAAAAGATTCGTAGAGAACTTCACGGTGGTCGTCAAGCTTACATCATCTGTCCACGCATAGATCTACCTGATCCGACCAAAGAAATGACTGTTCTGGCAAAATCAGTGAAAGAAGAAGCGAAAAAACTTCAAAAAAACATTTTTTCTGAATATAAAATCGGCATACTTCACAGCAAAATGAAAGATACCGACAAAGAAAAAGTGATGAATGAATTCAAAGCCGGTAAAATCCATATTATGGTCGCTACATCGGTTGTGGAAGTCGGTGTAAATGTACCGAACGCAACAGTAATATTAATTGAGGGTGCCGAGAGATTCGGACTTTCCCAACTTCATCAATTGCGAGGACGTGTTTTGCGTTCAAATCATCAGGCATATTGTTTTCTCTATGCCGAAAGTCGAGGAGACAAAACAATTGCCAGATTGAAAGCTCTCACTACAGCCAAAAATGGATTTGCATTGGCCGAATTCGACCTCGGCCTGCGTGGTGCGGGCGAACTATATGGACGAAAACAATGGGGCATATCCGATGTGGCCATGGAGGCCATAAAAAATATAAAAATGGTGGAAGCCGCCCGCGCCGAAGCCCTGCGTCTCGTCGAAATGGACGACACATTCAGAGACTTCCCTCTACTCAAAGCCGAATTAGAAAAACGCCAAAAACAGAGAATACATTTTGAATAAGGCTACGAATATCAGCTCTCAAACTTTATTTCAAATGGGTACATGCCCATACCACAAGAACCTGACAAAGTGCCAAATTTTGGATTTCCCAAATTTATGTCTGTGGCACCAGATTGGGGTAGAATTTTGCTTATATCGAGAGATGGAATGCGCACAGCCGCAGAACAATCGAATGTGCCTGCGGTGTTAAAGCGTAATATTGTAGGCAGACCGGCCTTGGCCGTGCTTACCCTAGGCTGATAACCACCTTTGGCGCGAATTTCTACTATCTGTTTCCCATCAACCATAGAAACATTATTTGCGTTAGCCATAGATTTATTTCCATCGTTCGCTCCTTCATATCTGCTACTTCCGCTAAATATAAAAGTTCCTCCTATGAGAATGCTGGCAAATATGATTGCAATTACAATTGGTCGGACGATCGATTTCACAAGCGTATTATATTAGAAATTAAAGATTGGCGGAACGAAACCTATGACGACTAAGCTGTTTATTAGATTGAACAAAGCAAAAAGAATTACGATCAGGCCGGCTGTTTTGAAAAATATTCCGGCTTTGGAGCTTCCTTTTATACTGAAAGAGCTGAAACTGATGAGAGCGAGAACGGGCAGAGTGCCGACGGCAAATGAGAGCATAGTCAAGGCGCCACTTAGAAAACTTCCAGTAGAAAGTGTGTAGATCTGCATTGATTGGGTGAACCCGCAGGGCAAGAAAAATGTGGCTATACCAACCAAAACCGGCGTGAGGCTATGATTCAATTTGGAAACACCCATGGCATGCTTTGAGAGAAATTTCGGCATTGTCGGCGACAAACGCTTTGTCCAATGAAAAATATCTAGCAGGTTTATGCCGAGAATGAGCATAACTATGCCGATAACAAAACTTAAAATAAAAGTTGCTGGGGTATTGAGTGTAAAAGCGGAACCGACGGCTCCTATGACACCGCCGAGGATGAAAAATGATACTAAACGGCCGATATGGAAGAGCATTTGCGGTTTGACTCTGTCGCCCTCCTTTGCAAATGTCGCTGACATAGAGAGAACGAGCCCGCCCACTACCGCCATGCACGTCGAAAGCGAGGCAATAATACCTATGAAGAATACCGTGCCGTATGTGACATTGTTGGCAGAGACTAAATTGACTACGCCGAGCTTTTGCAAGAGCACAAACAATAGAGCAAAACCAAAAGCGACGGGCACGGCGATTTTAAAATCAGACCATTTTTTCTCCGGTGTTTGTTCTGCCGATGAACAACAATTATCGCAATGCATATTTTTTTGAAAATTGTATTTATTCATATGTTCTAGGATTTCTTTATAACTTTTTGGATTTTATGCGCAGAGAATTACCGACAACCGACACACTAGAAAAAGCCATGGCCAGACCGGCAAAAGCTGGATTGAGAAGCCAGCCAAAGAGAGGATAAAAAACTCCCGCCGCCAGAGGTATGCCTACGACATTATATATGAATGCCCAAAATAGATTCTGTTTTATACCTCGCATAGTCATTTTGGATAGCTTGATGGCTTTTACTATTTTGGAAATATCTCCACCGAGTAATGTGATACCAGCTGATTCAATAGCAACGTCCGTACCTGTACCCATGGCAATACCGACATCCGCTTGGGCCAAAGCCGGAGCGTCGTTTACACCATCTCCTGCCATCGCCACAACGTGGCCCTGCGATTGTAATTCTTTTATTTTTTCTAATTTATCTTTTGGTAATACATGAGCAATTACTTCATCTATGCCTACGATTGATGCCATGTGTTTGGCGGCTTTTTCGTCATCTCCTGTGAGCATAATGACTTTTATACCGAGTTCGTGTAGATCAGCGACGGCTTGTTTTGATTCTTTTTTCACTTCATCTGAAACCATCACAAAACCCAGAACTTTTTCTCGGTTTGTGAGAATAACCGGAGTTTTGCCTTGTGCTGTAAATTTTTCTATAAGTAAAGCATCAAAAACAATCCCCAACTCTCTCACCAATTTTACATTGCCGACATAATATTCGATACCATCTATCCAACCTTTTATACCCTTACCTTGCAAACCTTCAAAATTTAAAGATTCTTTTAAATTAATATTCTTTTCTCGAACATAATTTACAATTGCGTTAGCAATCGGATGTTCTGATTTTTTCTCGAGTGTCCCGAGTATCGATAAAAACTCATCATTTTTTAAATCAGAAAAATTTTCTATATCAACCAAAGTCGGTTTACCGATGGTAATCGTACCGGTTTTATCTACTATAACCGTATCTACTTTATGAAGTTTTTCCAGAGTAGCCGCATCTTTTATGAGAATACCATTGCGTGCGCCCTTGCCGACTCCTACGATAATGGCCGTGGGAGTAGCCAAACCTAGAGCGCACGGACAAGCAATGACCAGAATACCGACGAATGAGACGAGACCGAGAGAGAGAGCTTGGGAAAATCCCAGGGAATTCGTGCCTATTAAAAGCCAAGCCCCCAAAGTGACAAAAGATATACCGAGAACTATGGGCACAAATACAGACGATATTTTGTCGGCCAGAGCCTGGATGGGTGCCCTGCTTCCCTGTGCCTCTTCCACCATTTTTATAATATGAGCAAGTAGAGTCTCAGAGCCGACTTTCATCGCTTTGAATGTAAACGAGCCGCTTTCGTTTATCGTCCCAGCCACCACACTATCACCGATTTTCTTTTGGACCGGCATAGGTTCACCTGTAACCATAGATTCGTTCACATATGAAGAACCTCCCGTAATCACTCCATCAACCGGAATTTTTGCTCCCGGTTTTATGATTATATGGTCGCCGTGCTTTACATCATTCACAGAAATCTCTATCTCCTTGCCGTCTCTCACTACCAGAGCGGTTTTGGCCTGGAGATTGAGGAGTTTTTCTATGGCATCGCCTGTTTTTATTTTTGATTTGGCTTCCAGATATTTGCCCAGAGCGATAAAAGTGACAACAACAACCGTCACGTCATAATATGTGACACTGACATCTATAAAAGGCTTGAGTGTTTCTTCAAATGCGGTAATAGCAAAACTATAAAGATAAGCCGTGAGAGTGCCCATGCCTATGAGCGTGTCCATATTGGCCTTGCCGTATCGGAGGAAGCGATAGAAACCGAGGAGATATGGTTTGCCTACAACGAACAAAACGTATGTGGCCATGAGAGGCAATAAATGATGAAAAAATTCTTCCCAAAAAAGAGACATTTCTGGTAATTTGCCCCATCGAACGAGAATTTCCCATGTCATAACAAAAATACTTATAATACAGATAGGAATCGCCGACAAAACTTTGTTACGCATATCTCTCACCTCTGCTAATTTTTCTTGTTTTGATTGATTTAGTCCGAGGTGCGACGCATGTTCACCGGCGCTCATACCCATTTTTTCTGCTGTCATTTCCATTTTCGGCGGAGAGATGGAATAACCCAGAGGCTCTATTTTTTTTGATATATATTCCATATTGGTTTTTGCATCATCATATGAAATTTTTACTGTCTCTGTACCGTAGTTCACTTCAGCCGATTCTACGCCAAAAATCCGCTTCAAAGTTTTCTCTATAATACCGGCGCAAGAAGCACAATGCATGCCCTTTATGCCACATGTTTTTGTTTGTTTCATAATTTAATCTTTTTATAGCTTATCTGCGCTTTAATCTATAAACTTTTAGAATTTCTCCTTTAGCTTTGTTTTGGAAAATTCATAACACACCTATTATACCCCACAACCAACCTGTTTTTGCGGAACAGTGGTGGACTGCTCTCCCACATCGATACCGCAACCACTCCCATTTTGCTTTTTGATCGGCTGTCTTACTTGCCCAGCAATCTTTGCATAGCCAGAGGCACTGGAATAATTGATTCCGAGTATTTCCTCTGCATTTACATCTCTCCATTCGACTGCTTTTTCTTTCATATAGAGAGCGATAGTTATGTAATTGTCCGGAAACCAATATGAATTGACGGCTAGGGCCGCTTTCCACATATCCGCTTCGCTTACTCCCTGCTCCGCCATGAGCTCGAGCAATCCGAGCATGGCCATACCGTGATTGCAATCGGGAAAGTGAGTAGAATTGTTGCAACATGGTCTGTAAATTCCTTTTGCAATTTTCTCTACAAGTGCCTGCTGATCTGGTGTGAGCGAAACAAATGAATGTTTACTGTAATGGTCCATAGGATCACCTCGGGCTATAGTCCACCCAGCCGTCGAAGCGAAATTTTGTGCTCCGCCATAGCGTAGATCCATCATTTCCCCTTTATCGAGAATAGGATTAATGTTTGCCAAACCGAGAGCCCAGAACAGATTCAAAAGGTAGCCGGCATTTTCTTTTGTTATCTTCAGTTTACCGTCGTTTTGATACAAGAGCAGTTTTTCATATTCTCTAGTGAAACCATTTCTTCCATTGTATACAGCTTTTAATTTTTCCACGTCAATTGCTCCTGTGCTAGCGAGCCGTAATCCGATGTCTCCCCAAGTTATGGGCAAAATAATACCATCGGTCGGAATAACCGCCTCTTCCTCTGGAGAGATCGAAGAGATCGCACTCGCAACCTTTGCGGAATGGCTCTTTTGATTTTCGATCTGATTTTTGAGAGCGGCCGATTGATAGAGAGGTGGATATGATGATCTGTAGACTATCGCTCCTGCGAGCATCGCTCCGGCCACCACTATGGCTATAGGGATTGAATAGGAAGTATTTTTTTGTTCTATCTGTTCTATCTTTTTTGATTCCATGTTTTTAAATGAATAAAACTAATATGCCGACGATAACCATGGCTATGCCTGACCACAAATGAACATTTTTCATTTGTGTTTTTCTCCATTCTTTCACTTTGTCTAAAAGTAGAGGATTGGCGGCAATCCAGAGTGTGGCAACAAGCGGTACTATGAGAATGATGTTGTAGAGGAGGAGATAACCGAAACCGCGGAAATAAGTAGCCTGATCGTGCAGAAGACCGATAGTCATGAGATACGGACCACCCATGCACGGAAATTGGCAAAGGCCGACCAAAAGACCGAGAGCAAAAGCTGATGGTAGAGATACGACATTTATCAACTTGCCTATTGTCTGGTGCGCCATATCCGGTATCTTCAGTTTTAAAGGAAATTTCGGAAATAGAGCGCTAATGAGATTCCATAATCCAAAGAGGATGAGCATGATTGCGCCGAGCCTGCCCATAAAGTGCGGTGTGTTGAAGATATGGAGTACTTTAAGTAGCCCAATGCCGATCGTGAGGTAAGCGGCAAATATTCCTGCTATATAGAGACCGCCGATCTGGAGAATTCTACCGCGCAATGTTTGCAGACTGAAGAGAAAGGCAATAGTTATGAGTAAAATTGAGAATGAACACGGATGTACGCTATCGAGAAGTGCAGAGAAGGCCACCAGAGGCAAAAGCCAGACACCACCCGAACTCACACTCCAGAGAAAATCGGAAAAACCTGAACTGTATTTCAGAACAATGATTGCTATGATCGCCGAGAGAACTACAACGAGAATTGTGATGAATTTTCTCACAATATTTAAGGAATTACTTTTGCTTTTATCTCTAACTCAAGTGTACCGCCTGTAGTATCTGTGAGAGTGATAAATCGATCAATCTTTCCAACACCTGCCGGACCGTGAGCATTTGGATCAAAGACAGCGCGAATAGTTCGGCTTTCTCCGGCTTTAATCACTTCATTTGCCAGAGGAACAGCGCCGTGTCCGGCCATACCAAAAGGTCCTTTGAGTGTTCCATCAGACCCGACAATATAGGCTGATGTGCACATGCAGGAAGTGAGAACCCTGCCGAGAGTAATATCTCCTTCGGTAGGATTGGTGACGACAAATTCTTTGACAACTTCTCTATTTTTCATTGATATAGTACCGAAATCATAGAATTTTTCGGTGGCAGTGAGCATGCTTTTAGAGGCATTGACCCCGGCGACATTTTGAACGGAAGCGGTACTACCTTGTCTGGTCGAATAACCCCAGACAAAGAGACTAATAATTGCAACCAGAGCGATGACGGAAGAAATAATTGTTTTTTGGTTCATAGTTTGAATTAGATGAAGAAATAAAATGCAAAAAAGCGCGGATACGCGCAAGTCTGACACTTCTAAAGCAGAGCTTTAGAAGTGTCTTTAAATAGCAGACGGACTGTGTTCAAAAAGAGAAAGCCAGCGTGTTATTTTTCTTTTAGAGTAAACGGTCGGAGAAAAATCTATATAGGCCTCCGGCAGAACGACAAACCGTAATAGACAATAATCAACTGAAAGTATGAAAATCAAAAATACTGCGATTAAAAGAATTAGCGAAAAAATCGTCACCATGGGTACATTGAAAAATGCGTAATAAGCGGAAATATGGTGAATAATCGAGGCCATCATAGTTTGCGAGCAAGGTATATTACTCATAACAGAAAAAGGGCAATCAGAAGTCTTCCCTTCTTGTCCATGCATCATCAAAGTAAAACCAAAAAACATAACTGCGAGAAGTGACAAAAAAACAATTAGAGAAAATATTTTTCTCGGCACAAGTATCATATCAATTATGCTATACCCCCTCTAGGTATTCGTCAAGCATAGAAAAACATCGGTGAGCGTTTTTCTGCTCGAGCTATTTCTTGAGGAGATAGTACAGAGCTAGAGGCGCACCGACATTGGCAAAGCGTTCTATGAAATCCCAGACGGATTCGCCGACAATAGGACGGATGAGAGCCGTGATAAATCCCCAGACAGCCATCCAGAGAATGATCATTCGTACGGGCTTTACGAGAACCAAAACAGCCAGAGCGACATCCAGGACACCAATAATTGTAAGCATCACGACTGCTGTGGTAGGTTCAACCCTCAAGATCTGTTCTATCCAGCCAAGCCACGTCGCCTTTTGACCGATAGCCAAGACTCCATGTCCCAGAAACTCGCCTGCTACGGCCACTCGCAATATCCACTCTATCCTTTTTTCTTTGCTCATAGAAATAATTATTTTTAATATACCTATTTAATATGCTTGTACTATATCGAGTGAACAGACTTTTGACAAGTGTATCTGTGGACAAGTTTAATTATTTCGAAACGATGAAACCCATACGGAAAAATTATTTGGTCTTTTCTTTGATATAATAAACATGTCAGTGGTAAACGCAGAAAAATATGAATAGAAAAGTATTTATAACGAGAAAAATTCCGAGTCTCGGTGAAAATATGCTCCGAGAAAAGGGTTTTGATGTGAATGTTTGGCCAAAAGACCGTGTTATGAGCCAAAGAGAAATTATAAAACGCCTCAAAACAGAAAAATATGATGCCGTTCTCTGTCTTTTAACAGATAAAATAGATGCGAAAATTTTTGACGCCTCCCCAGCGACAAAAATTTTCGCTAATTATGCCACAGGCTACGACAATATAGACATAGCAGAAGCCAAAAAGAGAAATATAACGATTACAAACACACCAGGCGTTTTGAATATTGCCGTAGCGGAACATACATTAGCTCTGATGTTTGCTCTCACGACGAGATTAGTCGAAGCTGATGCTTTTGTGAGAAAAGGCAAGTATAGAGGCTGGGCGCCGATGAATTTCATAGGCACTGATTTCGCCGGTAAAATAATCGGTCTCATTGGTGTCGGAAACATAGGCTCCGAGGTAGCACGCATGGCCTATTCAGGTTTTGGTGCCCAGATCATATATATAGATATTCGCCAAAACAGAGAAATTGAAGAAAAATATAAATCAAAGAGATGCGAAAACTTGGAGAATTTGCTCGCACAGGCGGATATAGTGAGTTTGCATGTTCCTCTACTAGATTCTACCCATCACCTCATAAACGAAGCTGGGCTAAAAATGATGAAACCTACTGCCTTTCTCATAAATACATCCCGCGGTCCGGTCATAGATGAAAGAGCATTGGTCAAAGCATTGCAAAACAAAACTATAAGCGGAGCGGCTCTGGACGTCTTTGAATTCGAACCGAAACTCGCACCCGGCATCGCCAAACTTTCAAATGTAGTCCTCACTCCTCATATCGCATCGGCAAGAGAAAGCGTCCGAGATGAAATGGCGCGTCTCTCGGCCCAAAACATCATAGATTTTTTCGCTGGCAAAACTCCGGAGAATAAAGTAAATTAATATTCCACTCCCACCTTACCCATTATTCCCGAATTAAAAGGATGCTTCACTTCCTTCATTTCCGTCACCA
>JBBTTY010000004.1:0-14400 GCA_038063975.1 Patescibacteria group bacterium
TTCCCCTATCCGTAGGTACGCAGACCTCGTAGTTCACCGTTTACTCCATCGCGAGCTCATAGAGGGTAAAATTGCCGCAGGAGAAGTTTCAAAATTTCAGAAAATTGCCGAAGAAAATTCAGAAAAAGAAATTCGTTCCTCCGAAGCAGAACGTGCTTCGATCAAATACAAACAAGTTGAATACATGCGCGAACACATAGGTGAAGTATTCGACGGCATTATCACGGGCGTTACAGAATGGGGACTCTATGTCGAAGAAAAAGATACAAAATGTGAAGGTATGATAAAACTGCGCGACCTCACTGACGATAGATATGTATTCAACGAAAAAATGTATGCGGTCATAGGCGAAAAAACCAAGAAAAAATATTCTTTAGGAGATATTTTGAAAATCAAAGTGATGGCGGCAGATATGGAAAGAAAATCTCTGGACTACGCTCTCATAAAATAAAAGGTAACAGAAGAGCAAAATAGCATCTTGCTCGGCACGACGTTCCAGCCTACTGGCTGGCCGTCTCATTCTCGCACCGTCGTGCTCCGAAAGTCCTCGCTCAATACTATTTTGCTCCTTTACTATGTATATATATAAAAAAACTGCGAGCCAAGTAAATGGTCCGCAGTTTGTAAATGATGTGCTCTATTTGGTTTTCAAACTAGAGCATAAGCGAGCACGGGATCGGGACGTTTGAGATCTGCGATCATGGCGTTCAGAAACATGTTCGTGGCCTGTGCCACGTGTTCATGTCCATCCATTGCGAGGAGGCGATAGGACCTCATCGCTGTTTCATCTGACATGAATTTGATAGAGAAACCACCAAGTTGGCCGACTCGTGTAAAAACAACATTGTAGAAACTCGTAGCCGGATTGGCCACATCGATGATATCCGAATCATGAAACACGAGCCAGAAAGCACTACAAATACCGATTGCGTGCACAATATCGGCACGGGCTTCCAAATAAATCTGGAAAAGCTCTTCGACAGAAAGCGGATTTCCGCTCTGTCTTAACTTTTCAACTTGCTCGATAAACAAAGGATCCGAAGATTCCTCTGTGAAGGGTAGGATTGCTGATATGTCCATATTTGTTGGAGATCTAACCGAGGTTTATGTTTTGGGGTTCAGATAGGACATTAGCATATTATTTCACGACAGTCAATGCATCATTAAAAGAAATAGAAAGTAATTTAGAATATCCCTCCCTGCCCATAGTGACACCATAAATAACACCAGCTCGGGACATGGTCTCGCGGTTGTGGGTTATAACAATAAGTTGTGAATGTTTTGACAAATTTTCTACCATATCTCCGTATTTTTTTGAGTTAGCTTCATCCAGAGCCGCATCGGTTTCATCTAATATTATAAAAGGCGGAGGATTGACTTGAGAAACGGCAAACAAAAGAGCTATCGAGGTGAGAGCACGTTCCCCACCCGAGAGCATTTCTAAACCCTTTATTTTTTTGCGAGGTAAATTTACGTTTATGTTCACACCTAACTCGGTTTCTTCTTTCGCATCGTCTTCCAGATCCGCTTCAATGCCCATTTCCATTATTTCTTCTGGCGATAGAACCGCTTTCTTTTTCTTTTTTTCTTTGACCACAGACAGAGATGCTTCTCCGCCACCGAACATCAGTATAAAAAACTCCTTGAATTGTTTGTTTATTTTTGAAATACCTTCGCTAAATAATGTATCGAGTTTTAGAGAGAGCTCTTTTATCAAATCTGTCAGAGATTCTGCCGATTTTTCGAGATCATTTATCTCGCCAGCCAGAAATTCATCGCGCTCTGTTGTCTCTTTGAACTCTTTTATGACTTCACCTGCTGATACGCTACCGGAATCCTCCAGGCGCACTTTTATTTTTTCCAAATTTCTACGCCTCTCTTCTTGAACATATCTCTCTTCCGATGCCAAAGGAGCTTTATCAGATTCGTACAAATACACATCTCGGCCTATTAAAATAGCGCCTTCTTCCACTTCCCTTTTGAAATCTTCTTTTTCGAGCCGAAGTTTGTCTTCACGCACACGCAAAACAGAGAGCTTGCCGCGCGCCTCGTTCTCTACGGCTATGATACGAAATATAGTCTTTTCCGCATCTCGCAAATTGTCTTTTTCTTTTTCTATATCATTCTGAAGAGAGATATATTCGTCAGAAAGTTTTGAGAGCTCGATCTCGATTTCTTTTGCTGTCTTATCCGATTCAACCCTTCTCTCTCGAAGTATTTTTATTTCTTCTTTGATTTCTCCTGTCCTGTTTTCCGATTTTGCCTGTCTATTCGAGTCCAGAAAAGATTTGAAGAGCTCTCGAATTTTTGCTACAGCGTTCAAATCACCCAATAATTCATCAACTCTGGCTATCAGAGTCTCCACTTTGTTAAATTCAACGGTTGTAGTTTCTGCATTTGCTGTAGATTTTTCCTTAGAGAGCATTTTTTCAAGACTGCCTATTTCGCCCTCTACACGACCGATGGTGCGAGTAATATCATCACGAGTTTCTCGCATTTTTTTGAGTTTGTTTTCCAGCGAAATTAAATCTATCGATTTTACATCTCTGTGTTTTGAGTTTTCCAAAACCTTTTTTGCTACCGCTAATTCTCTTGCCAATCGTTCCAAATCTTTTTTAGGCAGAGAACTCTCATCATCCAGAGATTTTTCCGTGGCAGTCAAGTATTGCAATTCTCTTTTCAAATATTCTTTGTACACGCTCTTTAATTCTTCTCGCAAAGCGATCGTTTTTTCAACCATCTCTACTTGTTTTTTGAGAAATTTTAAATGAGGAGCAATTTCTTTACGTAAAGATTGAATTTTTTCCATATTCTCACCGGTTTTTTTTAGTTTTCGCTCGCTTTCTTCTCTTTTGTATTGAAAAATTTTTAAACCTAGCGCATCCTCTATCATCTCTCGCCTCTCGCGAATATTGGCATTCAAAATTCTGTCGGTCTCACCTTGGGAAATTATATGATGACCGCTAGAACCTATGTGGGCTCCGGCCAGTAATTCGACAATATCACGAAGCCTGACTTGCGAGCCATTTATAAAATATTCAGACAGAGAATCTCTGTGAATGACGCGCTCCAGAATCACTTCATCAAAATCAATATTTAAAAGTTTTTTGGAATTGTCAAAAATGAGTTTTACAGATGCTCGATTACCCCTAGCCAATCCTTCACCGCCATTAAAGATGAGATCCTCTGTGCGTTTGCCACGCATAGATTTGATTGATTGCTCGCCCAAAACAAAACGAAATGCCTCCGCCACGTTTGATTTGCCGGAACCGTTTGGCCCGACAATAGCGGTCACTTGTGCATTGAAATCGAGATTCGTCTTTTTTGCAAAAGATTTAAAACCGGCGAGTTCGAGTGATTTGAGATACATGAAAGCAGAATATTGCTCTCTATTTTAACACAAAATTTTAAGTTTTTTTGTCGTTTATTCCGTCCAACCTTTGGCTTCGATGGCTAAATAAAAAATGACCCCCAGTTTGCCAAAGCAAACCGAGGGTCAAAGTGTCACGAAATGCGAGAAAACACCTGAAGACCATCTTTCCACCTACGCATATCCTCAAGGGGACGTGCATAGATGTTCCAACCGTCGTCGAACCAACACACGTAGACCGTGCGAAGCATACCATTTTGGTCCATGACGTAGAAAATATTGGCGTAGCCGTTGATGAAAAAAACACCGTGTCCACCTTTACCTTGCTTTTCCATGAGAGAGAATAGCTCTGACAAGGTAGTTTCAGCTTTTGCTTCGCCACCGAGTTCGGTGATAATCGGACCATCCAATAACGACTGCAACAATTTGTGGTAACGGAGCTTCTGTTCACTGATTGGGTCTTCGGTTTTGCCGTTGCCCGACAGGAACCACTCGGTGAAGTTGCCACCTAAGTAACTGATCTTGACCTTGGCTTTGCAACCAGTGTCACAAACAAACTTCTCTTTGGCGACAAACTTACTGGTAGTTGCCGATACTACGATTGTCGAGATGAACTCGATGATCGAGGATGTGGGTTTCTGTTCCATCACTTGTGTGATTTTGCCTTTGCTCCAGCAGGGTTCCTTGCGGAGAAATTTCTTTCCATTCAGCTCCCACATTTCACCTTCCGTATCAGAAAGGGAAAATTTGTGAGCAATATCCAATACCAAACCGAGCCGATTTTTCGGGACAGTTACGAGAACTCGCATGAGCGAGCCGAGAATGTCTTGCGACATAGTCTTCCTTTTTGTTTATTGTTTTTCTTTAGAACGCCTTTTGCAAATATTACATATATTTGAAATTCTGTCAAATTTAACGCATTTTTTGAATTCACTATTCCGTCCAACCTTTGGCTTCGATGGCGCGTAGAGCGGCGGTTTGTTCGGCTTCTTGTTTTGATTTACCTTCAGAGAGATTAGTTAAGTGTCTATAGTCTATACGCATCTTTTCTATCTTTGATCGAATATATCCTAATTATTTGCTCTTTTTCAAGACCATAAATAATTCTCCACTCCCTTACCCGTAACCTAAATCCAACTAATGGATTTTTAAGTTTTTTAATATCGAGAAATTGTGAGAAGGGATCATGGTTAAGTTCATCGAGAGCTCGATCAATAAAAAGAATCGCCTGTTTAGACAGCTTTTTATACTCACGACTTGCTTTTGTCGTAAAAACAACTTTATACATTTAATCTGAATAGATTATTTGCTACGCCTTATCTTTTCCCATGGAATCTCCTTACCATTGTCTTCCTTTATTAGTTTAGCGAGTTCGCGTGAGTCAATTTCTAACTCTCTCGCTTCCACGAGTTTATTATATGCATCTGCAGAGAGAAGCACAAATGGATCCTCACCTCTGTTTGCGCTTATAATTACAGGATTTTCTTTGGCTTGTTTGAGGTATGCTGGAATAGATGCTCGAAAGTCACTTACGCCTACTGTTTTTTGGATTTTAGTGAAATTCATATGTGTACAATTAGTTGTACATTTAATTGTACACAAAGAATTTTATATTGCAAGATGTATCTGAGGTTAGTCGATTATTTACTCGTTCCAACCTTTGGCTTCGAGGGCGCGGAGGGCGGCATTCTGTTCGGCTTCTTGTTTTGATTTGCCTTCGCCTGTGGCGATTTGGTCTCGGTTTATGTAAACACCGACAGTGAATAATTTGTCGTGATCAGGACCTGAATCTCGGATCAATTTATATGATGGCGTGATGCCTGTTTTTTCTTGAGATTTCTCTTGGAACAGGCTTTTGGTATCTACTAAATTCCCCTGGGCAATCATTTTGTCAGCAAAAATAAAAATGTTTTTTTCTATGAATTTTTTGGCGACATTGTAGCCTTGATCGAGATATATGGCACCGACAACTGATTCAAATGTATTGGCGAGGATAAATTGGCGGGCACGACCTGTATCTTTTGATTCACCTTTTGAGAGAAGTAAAAAATCATTCATGTTTAGATTTGAAGCAACCTCGGCCAGAGTCGTCGAATTTACCAGAGCCGAGCGGTATGTAGTGAGCTCGCCTTCCGGCTTTGTCGGATATTTTTTATACAAAAAGTCCGTGACAACGAGCTCCAGCACGGCATCGCCGAGAAATTCCAAACGTTCATTGTGCTCCAGTTTGCTATTTTTATTTTCGTTTATATATGAACGATGGGTAAAAGCCTGCTTCAAGAGAGTTTTGTCCTTGAATTTTACGTCCGCCTGCTCTTCAAATTTGCTCCAATTTATTTCCATATGTATCAAACTATATTCAAAATCTTGAATTTGCAAGCTTTTTACTTTTTTGGAATTAATTTTATAGCTTTTTCAATTATAGGCATCATATCGGCATAGCAATTGAGTTCGGCAACTTGTTCGATTTTGAACCATTCTGCTTTGTCGAGTCCGCCAGATGGTCCTAATTTGAGTGGCCCATACTTGGCTTCTGCCAGAAAATAGAGAACTTGCTTGCGGATTTTTCCGTGCGCGGGATGAGTAGCTATATATTCATTGCTTGCTACTTCTTTGATAATTTTTATATCTATACCCATCTCTTCTTTTATCTCGCGTATGGTGCCAATTTTTGTATCTTCATTTCCTTCCAACTTGCCTTTTGAAAGCGTCCATCGGCCAAAAACATCATGAACCAAGGCGAGATAAATATTTCCTTCATGCCGGGTAAAAACGATGGCGCCACCGAGCCTCTGAATTGGCATTTTATCGTACGGCACATTGAATTTGTCATCATGCTTTTTCGAAACGGCGTCTTTGCCCGGCTCTCCTAGCTCTTTATAAACCGAGCCGAGTACTCCATTGACGAATTTACCGCTATTCTCACCACCAAAATTTTTGGCCAATTCAATGGCTTCATTTATGGCGACTTTTGCCGGTACTTCTTTTCTATCGGCAAAGAGAAGTTCGTAGAGACCGATGCGTAAAATATTTCTGTCAACAATGGAAATTTTATCGAGAGGCCAATCGGGAGCGGCTTTGGTGATGATCATGTCTATTTCCGGTCTTTTTTTCAAAACCCCAGCGCAGAGTTCAACCATAAAAGACAAATCCGTCTGGCCTGGAGCAAACTCGGTGGCATTGCGAATGACAGCCTCCGAGAGAATATTATCTTTCTGGTCGCGGAAGTCCCACTCAAAGAGTGATTGGAGGACTACCGATCTAGCGAGATGCCTATTTGCCATATTAAATGTGCTTTCTTTATTCTGCTCTAAACCCCTTATATGTCTATTGTATAAAGCCGGAGTTCAAAGCACAAGCAGAGTTTTTCCAAACTTTACGAAACAAAATCAAACAAAATTAGTTTGAAATTAGCGTGCCGTTTGGGCTTCCTTCATTTTCTTAGCCTTTTTATCAGCCTTTTTGTCCATATCTATGACCACAAGATCTTTATATTTGCCTGTGACAGCGCTCGCACGGTGACGGAGATGGATCACGCCGGTCTTTGTATCAGTTGAAAGGGCAGGGTTCTGCAAGGCGTGATGAGAACGTCTGTTACCTCTCGCTGATCTTGTTGCACGCATTCGTACTACCATAGTGAAAACACTATAGCAGAAGTTTCGATAAAGGCAAGAAAAAATCTCATCGTTGGGGTTAGACGATGCGGACTGAAATTGACAATCAAATATTTCCACAAAAGCTTTTTCTGTGAATCGGCGACAGGCCATGCTTGCGTATCAGTCTAAAATGCTCTCTCGTGCCGTAGCCTTTGTGTTTTTCAAAACCATACAGGGGATAAATTTTCGCCTGTTTTGTCATATATCTGTCTCTCATCACTTTTGCCACAATAGAAGCGGCGCTGATGATGGGAATTTTTTCATCGCCTTTTATAATGGTCTCTTGAAAGAGAAATTTTTCCGGAGCCACGAGAGCGCCGTCTAATTTTATCAGCGTCTTATCCGGCGCGAGAGCGAGAGATTCGAGTGATTGATTCAAAGCTTTTTTTATAGCTTGTGAAATACCTATTTTATCTATTTCCATTGCCGATATGGAAGCAATAGCAAAATCTAGATGGCCTTTTGATTTTAAAGCCGAGATTTTTTCAAACCACTCTGTGCGCTTTTTGGGAGAAAGCTTTTTTGAGTCTTTTATACCTTTGAAATAAGAGAAATCAAATTGGTGTGGGACTTTACAAGCACAGACAGTCACCGGGCCGGCCAATGGTCCACGACCGACTTCGTCAATTCCTACAATATGGGTGACCTTTTGCATACTTATAGTCATGTTTATAGTATTGCACAAAATCATTTATACTAGAGTTATATGTCTCGCTTTATCCACTTGCATGTCCATTCGCATTATTCCCTGCTAGCGGCTCTGCCGAAAATTCCTGATCTCATAGAAGCGGCGAAAATAGATGAGGCAAAGTCGCTCGCCCTGACTGATAACGGCAATCTCTATGGCGCCATTGAATTTTACAAGGACTGCAAGAAGGTCGGTATAAAACCGATCATCGGTGTAGATTTTTATGTCGCCCCGCGTTCGCGAATCGACAAACAATCCGGTATCGACTCGCGACGGACACGCCTCATTTTACTCGCCAAAAATCTCACGGGTTACAATAATCTGATTCAACTCGTGACCAAAAGCTTTCTCGAGGGCTTCTATTACAAACCTCGCATAGACAGAGAACTCATAGAAAAACATCATGATGGTTTGATTGCAATTTCCTCTGCTTTCAGTGGCGACCTCACTTTGGCCCTCCAAGGAAATGACATTTCAAAGGCTTGTGATATAGCCAGTTGGTACAAAGGCCTTTTTGGTTCTGATTATTACATGGAAATTACTCATCACCCAGATATAGAAGGACACAGCACTCTGATGGAGCGAACCAGAGAGGTGGCCAAAAAATCCGGCGTGCCTCTCTGTGCCGGTGGAAATGTCTATTACATAAAGCCAGGAGATAAACCTGCCCAACAAACACTCATGCTCGTAAACTCTAGTGGCGACGATAAAATCAGTGATGATGATACGGCCGATTTTTCTTTTATATCAAACGAAACAGCCCAAAATTATTTCCGTGACATGCCTGAAGTTATAACCAATACGGAAAAAATCGCCGACAAATGTAATCTCGAACTCACTCTCGGTAAATGGATTTTCCCGAAATATACAGTGACGCCCGGCAAAAGCTATGATGAGGAACTGCGCGAAATCGTTTTTGTCGGATTTGAGCGCCGAAAAATAGCAAAGACAAAAGAAGCCTTGGATCGCGTCGAATATGAAATCAAAGTCATAAAAGATAAAGGCTATGCCCCCTATTTCCTCATTGTCTCGGATCTCATGCGTTATGCCCACGAACATGGAATCCTCACAACCATCAGAGGATCCGTTGCCGGTTCTCTGGTCACATATCTCGCAGGCATTACGACCATTGATCCACTCGAATACAAACTACCTTTTGAACGATTCCTAAACCCAGAACGTCCAAGTGCTCCTGATATAGATATGGACTTCGCTGACGATAGGCGAGATGAAATGATTGAGTACACAAAGAAAAAATACGGCCTGAAAAATGTAGCGCAAATCAGCACATTCGGCACTATGGCGGCTCGCGGATCTGTGCGTGACGTCGCTCGAGCATTAGGCTTTCCCGTAGCAACCGGCGATAAACTGACGAAACTCATTCCTATGGGCTCTCAAGGCTTTCCTATGACCATAAATCGCGCCCTTGAATTGGTTCCCGAGCTCAAGCAAATGTATGACGAAGATGCAGATACAAAACGCATCATAGATTTAGCTAAAAAAATAGAAGGTTGTGCCAGACAAATTTCTACTCATGCCGCCGGTGTGGTCATAGCGCCGACAGACCTAACAGATTACACGCCCATACAATATGATCCAAAAGGAGAAAATAAAATTATCACTCAATACGATATGTATTCGATTACTGATGAATATGGCGGTATCGGTCTTCTCAAATTCGATTTTCTCGGCATAAAAAATCTAGCTATTCTCTCGAGCGCTGTTTCTCTGGCGAAAAAAATCGAAAACAAGACAATAGACATAGAAAACATTCCGATGGATGACAAAAAAACATTTGCTATGCTCGCCCGTGGTGAAACCGAGGGTATCTTTCAGTTGAACGGTTCGGGTATGACAAAGCATTTGAAAGATTTAAAACCATCTACTATCCACGACATAAACGCCATGGTCGCCCTGTATCGTCCGGGGCCCATGGAATCCATTCCGCAATATATTGAACGAAAACATGATCCGAGCAAAATAGAATTTCTCGATCCGCGTTTAAAAGATATCTTAGACCGTTCATACGGTGTTCTCACATATCAGGACGACGTTATGATGATAGCTATAAAGCTCGGCGGATACTCTTGGCCTGAGGCTGATAAATTACGCAAAGCCATGGGCAAGAAAATTCCGAAAGAAATGGAGGAGCAGAGGGAAAAATTGATCGATGGTTTGGTAAAAAACGGTATGACCACCACCAAAGCCAAACACATGTGGTCTCTTATAGAGCCTTTTGCCGCATACGGTTTCAACAAAGCCCATGCGGCGAGCTACGGCCGTGTCGCCTATCAGACGGCTTATATGAAAGCGAATTTCCCCGCTATTTATATGTCCGCAGTTTTGACGGCTGATTCAGGCGAAGTGGAAAAAATCGGCGAAATCATGACTGAATGCAAACGTATGGGTATTCCTGTCTTGCCACCGTCAATAAATGAGAGCTTTGAAGGTTTTACGGTCATCAAAGGCGAAAATAGTACAGCACATACTATAGGTGATAAAATCAGATTCGGTTTGAGCTCTATCAAAAATTTTGGCGAAGGTATTTCAAAAATAATCATAGACGAGAGAAAAGCCCACGGCAAGTTCAAATCGCTTTCAGATTTCCTCTCTCGCATAAAAGATAAGAACTTGAATAAAAAATCTCTAGAAGCTCTGATCAAAGCCGGCGCTCTGGATGATTTTGCGGATAGGACAGCGATGTATGGAAATATTGAGAGATTGCTCGAATACAACAAAGACAAAGTAAAAATGGGCGGAAACCAAGATTCGCTCTTTGCAGGTACTTCTGGCAGATATGGTCCAGTCGAAGAACTCCGGCTTGAGACAGTCGCTCCTGTAACAATAGCCGAAAAATTGCTCTGGGAAAAAGAATTGCTCGGTCTCTACATCTCCGGCCATCCTCTGGATAAATACAAAAATATACTGGAAAAAAGACCTTTGGATATTGCCAAAGTAAAAGCAAAGGCTAGTTTGGAAATTTCTCTGGGCAAAGCTTTGTCGGAAGAAACTTTTGTACTCGGTGGCATCATAGAAGAAGTCAGGCCTGTGACAACAAAGAAAAACGATTCTATGTGTTTCATTCGCCTCGCCGATATGTCTGGGACGATAGAAGTTGTAGTTTTTCCTCGAACCTATGCACAATATAAATCAGTCATCGTTCCCGAAAAATGTATAGCTGTCAAAGCCAAACTTTCAGATAGAAATGGCGAGGTTTCTCTGGTTGCTGAAAGTTTTATGGCTTTGGTGTAGTATTTCAATTGGAGTCGTTCTGTCAGTCTACCCCTCTCTAAAAAAGAGGATATGGGTCACATAGAGGACTCCGACGAGATTGTCCCAAAACCTCCGACCCTAAAAGACTGAAATTGCGCTGTCGCTTAGCGACAGCCCTCTTTTTTTGTTGTGAAAAACACTAAATACTGTAATATACCAAATGGATAGGTAGCTTGTAGGATGAATAGGCATCCTTGACTCAAGGGAATATCTGACATGTTGCAATACACATAGATCAGTTTGTCTCATTCCAAAACAATGGAGGTCTGGCTGAAAACGACCAAAGCGCTTATGGGTCCTATCCTGTAGAGCCGAACAGTTGTCACCCTACAAAGCGCATCCTATGGCCCGTATGTTCAGAGTTGAACATGCGGGTTTTTTATGCAATATTTATCGTATGTCCTCCATAGAACAAACCCGTCATTCATTTGCTCATTTACTCGCTGCTGCTGTGAGAGAACTTTACCCTGAAGCAAAAACCACTATCGGACCTGCCGTAGACAATGGTTTTTATTATGATTTTGAATTTCCTGCGGGAATTACAATATCAGAAAAAGAATTCCCAAAAATAGAAAAAACTATGAGGAAAATTCTGCCGGAATGGAAAGAATTTGAAAAAATTTCTGTTTCGGCTGACGAAGCAAAAAAACAATTCGCAAATAATCCATACAAACTAGAACTTATAAATGAGATTATAAAAAAGGGCGAAGACATCACCCTGTATAAATCAGGAAAATTTACAGATCTTTGTCGTGGTGGGCATACTGAAATTGCTGATATGAATGCAGGTGCATTCAAACTCGAACGCGTAGCCGGCGCATATTGGCGTGGAGATGAGAAAAACAAAATGCTCACACGTATATACGGCTTGGCTTTTGCTTCCAAAGACGAACTTGATACTCATGTAATCCAAATAGAAGAAGCCAAGAAACGTGACCACAAAAAAATTGGTCGAGAACTTGGTTTGTTTGTTTTTTCAGAACTTGTTGGCTCCGGTCTTCCCCTTTGGACGCCACGAGGCACTCTGGTGCGTGACTTACTCGATGATTACGTCTGGCAATTACGCAGAGAAAAAGGTTATATGCGTGTCACTATTCCTCATATAACAAAAAAAGATTTATACGAGAAATCCGGCCATTGGGCAAAATTCAAAGACGAACTTTTCAAAATCGAAACCCGCGAAGGACACACTTTCGCTATGAAGCCGATGAACTGTCCTCATCATACCCAGATATATGATGCAGAGCTCCGTAGTTATCGAGACATGCCTCAGAGATACGCCGAGACGACCATGGTCTATCGTGACGAGCAGTCTGGCGAGCTTTCGGGACTTTCTCGTGTCCGCTCAATTACTCAAGACGATGCGCATGTTTTCTGCCGAGAAAATCAGATCGAAGAAGAGATGTTTGCTGTCTGGGATATCATAGACAAATTCTATGGTACATTCGGTTTTGGTTTGCAAGTACGTTTGTCCCTTCATGATCCGGAACATTTTGAGAAATATATAGGCTCAAAAGAAACTTGGACCCGCGCCGAAAAACAAATAAAAGCAATAGTGGAAAAACGCGGCACGAAAAATGTTATAGGTGGCCTAGGTGAAGCTGCTATGTACGGACCAAAAATAGATTTTATGGCAACAGATTCAATCGGACGGACACTCCAAGTAGCAACTATTCAATTGGATTTCAATATGCCCGATAGATTTGAACTCAAATGCGTAAATGAAAAAGGCGAAAAAGAACAAATCGTTATGATTCATTGTGCCATTATGGGTTCTATAGAACGATTCGTGGCGACTCTCCTGGAACATACGGCGGGAAACCTCCCTCTCTGGCTATCACCCGTGCAAGTAAAAATCACACCCGTTAGAGAATCAAATTATGAAAAAGTACGAGAAGTTGGCGAAATTCTAGAGGCTGTTGGCTTGCGTGTGGATGCGGATGTGAGTGATACAGGATTCGGCAAAAAAGTGCGTGAAGCTAAAGATTTTAAAATTCCCTACACCATAATTATCGGCGACAAAGATATGGAAAAAGGCGTCGTCACTCTGGAATCTCGTGACCGTGGCAAAATCGGAGAGATGAAAATAGAAGAAGTTTTGGAGATGCTGGTGGAAGAAAATAAATTAAAAAATTAAACAGTTATTGTGTGTAGACTAAAATTTTGAGGAAAAAATGATGTGATTTTTTCAATATTATTTTTTTCTTCAAGACAGAGATCTATCACTTCACGGATATTCACCAGAGCCTCATCCAAAGTTTTTCCTTGAGAATAACAGCCCTTGAATATGGGACATTCAACAATATAAAAACCGTCCTCGTCTTTTTCAATAAAGACTGGAAATTTCTTATTTTTAACCAATTTTGCGGTGGATTTTGACATAATCAGGCTTATTATACGCTCTGATAAGCCTTATTTGCAAGACCTCGAATCTGTTGGCGTAAATTCCAACTATTGCCGTGACTCACAAGGCCGAGGTACGACTGTACCGTTTCGGCTTTAGCTTCTTTTATTTTAATGTTTTTGAACATTCTTTTCTTGGTAGTGGTTCGTAAGACACGATGATCAGGGAAATGCACCCAGCCGAGAAAGTCGATTCCTGAAGCAATAGTACAAATTGATATTTTGTTTGGGTGTAATGATAATCGCAGATGTTCAAATAGAAATTTCTGAATAGCCGGGAGCATTTCATATAATTGTTTTTTGTCATGTGAAAAAATCACAAAATCATCTGCATAACGAATGTAGTATTTTGCCCTAATTCTGTGTTTTATGTATTGATCAAATTCGTTCATATAAATATTTACAAGAAGTTGGGATGTTAGATTACCAAGAGGTAAACCTATGCCAGTCTTTGTCGAGGAAAAACTTTTAATAATCTTTGAGAGCAGACTCAAAATATCCCTGTCAGAAATATGTTTATCGAGGAGTTTAATCAGAATTTCTTGATCTACCGACGCAAAAAACTTTCTAATATCACATTTTAAGATCCAAACGGTCTTTGTATTATTCAAAGAAGCTTTATGGGTAAATGATCGAAATCTATCCAGAGCTTTATGTGTTCCTTTGTTTAAACGACACGAGAATGAATCCGCTATGAATTTCCCGTCGAAAAACGGGTAGAGCTTCCTATACAGAGCGTGGTGTAATAACCTGTCTCTCACGCTAGCTTTGTGTATATCACGAAGTTTGGGATCATAAATTCTAAAAAACTCGTAAGACAGGTGCTCATAAGACTTGGACACCAAATCATTATGAAGGGAGATAATATTTCCCATTAAATCTCTCTCAAATATTTGCACATCTTTACGTTTGTGTTTTCCTTTAACGAATTCTTTCCAAGCTTCGAGAATATTTTTGACGGAAATGATATCGTTATAGGCATGATAAAATCTAATTCGGCCCGAACCTAT
>JBBTTY010000005.1:0-19064 GCA_038063975.1 Patescibacteria group bacterium
ATATTAGCTTCTAATTATACAAGGTTAGTGTGCAAATTTTGGGGTCCGGGCCAGTTTGCCATTAGGAAATTTGACGTCCCAACTTTTGGTCAACATTTACATGAATGAATTTGATCAATTTATAAAACATAAAATCAAAGCGACACATTATATTCGTTACGCTGATGATTTTGTGATTCTCTCGCACGACCGTACACATCTTGAATCTTTGGTTTCGTGCATATCCGGTTTTCTTGGACAAACCCTGAAACTTTCCCTACATCCAAACAAGGTATATATAAAAACCCTGGCTTCGGGCATCGATTTTCTCGGCTGGGTACATTTTTCCGATTATAGAGTGCTTCGAACAGCGACAAAGAAAAGGATGATGAAACACATGGGAGAAAGTCCAAAACCCGAGGCAATAGCCTCATATATCGGCATGCTTTCGCATGGGAATACATACAAACTTCAAAGTGTGCTAAAGTCTTTTCATACATAAAATGCCTAAAATTTTGGATGGAAAAATAGCTCGTGATTTTTACAAAAAAGCCCTAATAGAGAAGGTGAAGAAGTTTTCTTTTGTGCCGACTCTTTCAATAGTACAGATTGGCGATAACAAAGAATCGTCAATATACATTGAACAGAAGAAAAAATTTGGCCTCTCAATTGGCGTAAAAGTTTCTCATATTCATTTGCCGGAGAGTGTTACTTTTTTGGAAATTTCGGAAATCGTAAAGAAAGAAAATTTAAAAAAAGAAGTTTTTGGAATAATTATTCAATCACCCGTGCCAGAACATTTGGATTTTATAAAACTTGTAAATCTCATAGATCCAAAAAAAGATGTAGACGGTCTCACTGACGAAAATCAAAAACTTTTGGCGGATGGCAAGCCCAGATTCATTCCGGCGACTGCCTGTGGGGTTATGTTTCTCTTGGAATTTTACAAGATTCCAGTTTTAGATAAGAAAGTGGCTGTCATAGGTCGTTCGCGTCTGGTCGGTGGTCCGATAGCCAAAGTTATGGAAATGGGAGGTGCATATGTCACAGTTTGTCATTCAAAAACCCCAAATACCGCCGAAATTACTAGACAATCCGATATTGTCATAGTGGCCGTAGGAAAGCCTGAATTTATAGATCGTTCGTATATAAAAAAGGGAGGAGTTATAATCGATGTAGGTATTAGTGGTTTGAAAGGCGACGTTAATTTTGCCGATGTTTCATCTGTGGTTTCAGCCATTTCGCCTGTTCCTGGCGGAGTCGGTCCAATGACAGTTCTCGCTTTATTTGATAATCTGGTCTCTCTAATCCCTTAATATAAAAAATATGGATAATATAAATGTCAGGAAAGTTGTGATTGTTTTAGGTGTCGTGCTCATTCTTTTTACAGCTGCAAAAACAATAGCAGAGTTAAAAACAATTTCTTTTATAGGTAGAACTACTCCGGCGACCAATATCATAACAGTTTCTGGCAAGGGTGAAGTTTTGGCTACACCGGATATTGCCACATTCTCTTTTGGTGTTACGGAAGAGGCTTCAACCGTTGAAATAGCCCAGAAAAATGCGACAGAGAAAATGAATACCATTCTCGATTATGTAAAGAAGAGTGGTGTTGATGAAAAGGATATAAAAACAACCTCATACAATATATATCCACGTTACGATTATCGTACGACAATAGCGTTGCCTACGACAAAGATACCTCAAAGTGAGTCTTATTACTACAGAGGTGGCGAGCAGGTCTTGGCGGCATATGTCGTTTCTCAAACGATTGAAGTAAAAGTTCGCAAACTTACAGATTCCGGCAAACTACTTTCAGGTGTCGGCGAATTTGGTGCCACAAATGTTTCGGGACTAACATTTACGCAAGACAAGCAAGACCAATTGGTTCGTGAAGCGCGAGACAAGGCGATTGCCGACGCACGCGATCAAGCAAAAGTTCTGGCAAAATCTCTCGGTGTCGATCTCGGTGATATCACGAGTTTCTATGAATCTGGCAACAATCCAGGTCCTATCTATATGCAAAAAGCGAGGCCATGGGTATGGGTGGTGGTGGTACAGCATCAGCCCCTCAAATTCCAACAGGTGAGAACAAAATTGTCTCAAACGTGACGATTACATATGAGATAAAGTAAGTTTGACAGAGTGGCTCATTCCATGTATTTTACATGGTAGATTCACAGTCATTCACAAAACTTGAGCCGATTAAGTCTTCTCAATTCCGGGAAGTCACGGTGTCTAGTCGAGTGTCTGATGTGAAATTAACATGGGAAATTCAAATCCATATCAAGCTGCACAGGCAGCCCTTGTTCTGAATCATCTAGTTCTTGACATTAATCAGGTTGATGCAGAGGCGCTCACACGTTTTTGCAATGACCCGCAAAGCGATGAGCGAGTGCAAGTCAGGAAGTTTTTTACGGTTTCCGAAAAAACTCGTCTCCTCCTCGAAATCACCAAAGTCACAATCCCGGTCACCACCGAGAAAAAGACCAAGGATTGCTTCCTCGGAGATCGGTACTGTTATCGTGACAGCGATTTGGACAACTTGCTTGCCAAAGTCCAACCAACGGGCATGGCGGGACAGTTCACTGTCCACCAGCTTGAAAAAGAACTGAACTTCAAGGAAGTCGCGCAGGCGATCCTCGGAGTAGACGAAGCCCCTCTCAACGACCTTGCAAAAGGTATCATTGAGAAAGGTCATACCGTGGTTCTTCCCCAAATCGAGTCGCTCATAGAGCGAACCGACACAGGTGAGAATACCGGTCTCCGCACTGATGGATACGCCAACTTCTTCTTTGTCATCAACAAAGAGGGTGGTGTCTCCGTCGTCAACGTGCCTCGGTACGGCGGCAGGCGGTGGAACGTCTACGTCTACCACTTCGGCAACGGCCTTCGGTGGGACGTCGAGCATCGGTTCTTCTCTCGCAACTCCTGACACTTGGACCCTTGGTCCCTCTGTCACTTCTTCATACCCTAGTTTCCGCAAGGAAACTAGGGTATTTCTATGAAAAAATTGTTTTATTTATCCTAATTATTTATAATAAGAATACTCTCAAATCAACGAAAGTCGCTTTAGGGGCTGAAAATCGTAAGCGACCCATATCTCGAAAGGATGTGGGTTGATTTCGTTTTAAAAAGCGCTTACAAGCCACTGTTTTCTCAATCCATTCCAATCAAGTCGTATTACAGCAATCCCTTTTCCTTTGGGAACTTTATAAAGTAAAAGAACACGGTCTTTTGCTTGATTGATAATTTCTCCTTTCCCGATTATTTTTATATATTTCTTCATTCACTCACCATAACAATGTGGGGATAAAAAAATTATGAAGAAAATTTAACAACTTTTATAACACCTAAGCAAGCAATTGACTTTAACAATGAAAGTGATATCCTATCAATATCAGCCCCTCGGGGCGGTTTTTATTAAGAAAAATTTTGACGGATACAAACTATATGAAATTAACAGACTATATCAGAGACACGCGCGGGGAAATGAAGCATGTAAACTGGCCGACCAGAAATCAAGCCATAAATTACACTTTGCTAGTTATAGGCATTTCCGTCGCTACCGCTCTCATTTTAGCTCTAGCTGATTACATCTTTGGTTTCGGACTCGAAAAGATTATTTTGTAATAACTTTAAAAGAATAAAACTATGTCGAAACAACAGACAGGCGGAGAACGTCATTGGTATGCTATACATACGTACGCCGGATATGAAAATGCCGTTGCTAGAAATTTGCGTCAGCGCATAGATTCGCTCAATATACAGGACAAGATTTTCAATGTCTTGGTGCCTACAGAAAAGAAAATCAAAGTAAAGAATGGCAAACGTGTGGAGGAGGAAGAAAAGATATATCCAGGATACATTTTGGTAAATATGGTTGTGACGGACGATTCATGGTTTGTCGTCAGAAATACTCCCAGAGTAACTGGTTTTGTCGGTTCAGGCGTACACCCTGTTCCTCTCCTAGAAAAGGAGATCAATGCTCTCATGAGTCGCATGGACTCAAGCACGATCAAGCATGCTATCGATTTGGCTATTGACGATGCGGTCAAAATTTTTGATGGCCCATTCAAGGATTTGGAAGGTAAAGTATCAGAAGTCGATTTCGATCGTGGCAAAGTAAAAGTATTGGTATCCATGTTTGGTCGCGAAACTCCCGTCGAACTGGATTTCTTGCAAGTAAAGAAAATTTAATATAATCTCATATAATTAATAATTGATTCTATGGCAAAAAAAATTACAAAAATATTGAAACTTCAGATTCCGGGCGGCAAAGCTGTTCCAGGCCAGCAATTAGGTCCAGCTCTCGGTTCTGCAGGCATAAACATCGGCGAATTTGTAAAACGCTTTAATGATGAAACCAAAACTCGTGCGGGTGAAGTGGTGCCTACCATAGTTCAAGTTTACGATGATCGTAGTTACAAACTTATTTACAAAACTGAGCCGGCTTCAAAAATGCTTCTAAAGGTTTTGGGCAAAGAATTGGGATCAGGCAAACCGAATTCTGTAAAAATTGGTACAATCACAAAAGCACAAATAAAAACTATAGCTGAAAAGAAATTGGCAGACCTAAACACCACAGATATAAATGCCGCTATGAGAATGATCGAAGGTACTGCCAGAAATATGGGCGTAGAAGTACGTTAGCACTTCTATGAAGTAAAGTTTTTATTGTTGTTTTTTTGGGTGAGAGTATAATAATCACGTGAAAAAGAAACTAAAAACAAAAGAAATAAAAACAAACCAGCAAGCAAAACATATGCGTCCTTCGTGGGATGAATATTTTATGAAAATAAGTGATGTTGTCGGTGAGAGGGGCACTTGTGATCGTGGACATGCAAGCTGCATTATCGTAAAAGACAAAAGAATTCTTGTTACTGGTTATGCTGGAGCACCGGTTGGAGTTGCTCATTGTGACGATGTAGGTCACGAAATGCACACAGTTATTCATGAAAACGGTGAAAAATCCAAGCATTGTATAAGAACAGCACATGCAGAACAAAATGCTATTGCAAATGCGGCACGAAACGGCATTGCCGTGTTTGGCGGTACTATATATTGCAATATGACACCCTGTTATACATGTGCAAAAATACTCATAAATTCAGGCATTATACGCGTAGTAGCGGCAAGAGATTACCATGCATCAAAACGCAGTAAAGAAGTTTTTAAAGAAGCGGGTGTAAAATTAGAAATTCTCAATTCCGAAATAGAAAAATATTCGAATATGAAGTAATAAAATAGCAGGTATAGTTTCTTCATTGCTCGGCACCGGGACCATTTAGTTCGCTAAACATAATAGGTCCTAATTGCCTCGCAATTCAAAAACTATACCTGCTATTTTATTACTGTATCGAATTTTTTTACTTATTCTTTTCTAACTATGTCTTGGGCACCTCTCTTTATATTCCACGTGCCGGGTGAAGTATCGTGATGCATTGCAATTCCTGGAACACTGGCCAATATGGCATCTCCCATTCTTTGGGCTTCTATGCGTAAAGTTGGATGTACAGTATCAGCCGAGCGTAGTTCGGCTATATAAACAGCACTAGGCAGAGAACAAGACATTTTCACAGCCACTCTATATCCCATCGCTGTATAGTATTGTTTTATGATTGCTTCTGTTTGCAGATTTGCAATTTTTTGTTCTTGGTTTTTCAAGATTATTTCTGCTTCTTTTCTCAAATCTGGAGTTAATTGTTCCAGATACCATGGGTGAAAACCGTGCCCGATAGATAATAAAGGCATTTCTTGGATTGAACTTCTCTGTCTCTGTAGATCTCTGTATGAACCAAAATCGAGAAGAAAAGAAAAAATAATATCACCATACTGTCTGAATCGGTTATGTAATTCGGCTTTTGCCGGTCTGTCAGTCAACAAGCTCTGATGTTTTTTTAAACCATCTATGTCCAATCTCACTTGATAGGAGAAGTTTTTAATAGTAGGGTCGTCAAAGTACGTAAATTCACCAACACTTTTCTTTATATATTCTTCTTCAATTGGATATTCCTTGTGGAGAAAACTAGAAGAATATTTTGTTTGTAGAGATTTCATGATTTCTCGTGCAGTTTCTTTTACTTCTTCTAATGGGTGATTACGCATTTCTTTCAAATGGTCGTACGCTTGGCGCAAATTAGTGTGCCAACTAGCGTATGTAGTAGCACCTGCCGGCAAAAATCCTCGAGCTATGTCAAAAGCACGGGCCTTTATGGCTTTCTCATAAATTTTTTCATTCTCGCCAGTTTTTATAGGAAAACGAATTTTGAGTGATGATATTAAAGTTTCTAGCACACGTTTGTAAAATCTCATCCATTCATCTTGAATTTCTTTTCCTGCGTCAGTGTCCAACGGATTTTTTACTTCTTGAGCAGTCATATCCAAATATCTAGTTGAAGCTTCCTGACCGTTATATAGAGGCCAATCCTGAATTGCTTTTGTGACGAGCATAGAAACATTTTCGACAAATATAGATGTGGTTCCACAATCACCGATTGATTTATGTCCATAGCCCACATAAAAATTTGCCATGAATTTTTCGGCACCCGATTTTTTTACTTGCTCTATGTGTTCTACTACGCTCTTTGGACTTCTGGAATAGAGGGCCTGAAGCATTGCATTTGGCTCTGGTGCCACATCATCAACAATGATTATTTTCATAACCAACATTGTATCGCTCTTTTTTATTTTCCACACTCTGTTAAACTTCAAATATGAAAGATAAACAAGTAGAAAAACTCATAAAGACGGAAAAGGCAAGGCAAAAAAAAGTTGTGAATTTAATAGCTTCAGAAAACTATGTATCGCAGGATGTTTTAGATGCTCTTGGTTCAGAATTGACCAACAAGTATGCAGAAGGCTATTCAGGCAAACGATATTACGGTGGTAATACGATTACAGATAAAGTAGAAGATTTAGCCTCGGAACGTGCGTTAAAGCTTTTTAATCTCAATCCAAACGAATGGCATGTGAATACACAACCTCTCTCGGGTTCGCCTGCAAATCTGGCTGTATATATGGCTTTGCTTGAAAAAGGCGACAAAGTGATGGGTATGTCACTAGATCATGGCGGACATCTCACACATGGCCATAAAGTTTCTGTTACGGGAAAATTTTGGACTCAAGTGCCTTATGGTGTTTCAAAAAACACAGAAGTTTTAGATTATGACAATTTGAAAGAAATCGCTCTGCGTGAAAAACCAAAAATGATCATAGCTGGATTTACGGCCTATCCTAGAATAATTGATTGGAAAAAATTCCGCGAGATTGCTGATGCCTGTGGTGCCTATCTCATGGTGGATATGTCTCATATAGCAGGACTTGTTGCCGGTCTGGTGTATCCGTCTCCTTTTCCGTATGCCGATATAGTCACAACTACCACACACAAAACTCTGCGTGGTCCCCGTGGCGCTCTGATATTTGCAAAAATAGATTCTCGTGAGCTTTACAAGAAAATAGATAGAGCAGTTTTTCCCGGTCTCCAAGGTGGTCCACATATGAATCAAACAGTGGCTATTGCCGTGGCTCTGAAAGAAGCTGATTCTCCAGCTTTCAAAAAATATGCCAAACAAATTATAAAAAATGCTGAAACTTTAGCGAGAGAACTCCAAAAACTTGGCTGGAAAATAATTTCAGGCGGTACTGATAGTCACCTCATTTTAGTAGACGTCTGGCTCGATGGCAGAGGAATCGGTGGCAAAGAAGCTAGTGACAAACTAGAAAAAGCCGGAATTATTGTAAACAAAAACGCCATTCCGTTCGATAGCCGTTCGCCTGTAGATCCTAGTGGTATTCGCCTCGGTACAGCAGCGGAAACTACCAGAGGTGCAAAAGAGAGAGACATGGTTACACTGGCAAAAAAAATTGATGCAATCTTGAGATCAAAATAAATGAAACGAGGAAAATTTATAGTGATAGATGGCACAGATGGATCTGGTAAGGCAACACAAACAAAGCTTTTGATCGAGCGATTACGTAGAGATGGTAGAAAGGTAATGGAACTAGATTTTCCGCAATATGGCAAACCATCAGCTTTTTTTGTAGAAAAATATCTTCGCGGTGAATACGGTGGGGCTGATCAGGTGGGTCCGTATCGTGCTTCTATTTTTTATGCTCTGGATAGATATGATAAATCGTTTGAAGTAAAAAAATGGCTTGAAAAGGGTGGAACCGTAGTTTCGAATAGATATGTTTCAGCCAGTATGGGTCATCAAACCGGTAAAATTAAAGATAAAAAAGAACGAGGTAAATTTTTGTCTTGGCTTTCCAATCTCGAATTCAATATTTTCAATATCCCAAAACCAGATAAAATAATTCTTTTATACATGCCTCCAGCAATTGGACAGAAACTTGTGGATAAAAAAGGTACCCGCAAATACACGAAAGGTAGAAAACGTGATATTCATGAAGCTGATCTAAATCATTTACAAAATGCCGCCGATGCTTATAAATATATAGCCAAAAAATTCAAATGGGATGTTATAGAATGCGCCGAAGATAACAAAGTTTTCTCTCGTGGAGAGATTCATAAAAAGCTTTGGAAAATAACAAGTGAATTGCTATAATTTATCTATGAAAAAAACTCTCAAAATCGTCCGCATGTCAGATGCGGTGCCCACGCCGAAATACGATCTCGCAGGGGATGCAGGATTTGGTCTCTATGTAAACGAACGATTGACAGTCAATCCCATGGAACGCGCTTCCATAAATACAGGATTTAAAATGGAAATTCCGAAAGGCTGTGTCGGAATCATATATGAGAGAAGTGGACTTTCTTTCAAACACGGCATTATCACTTATGGAAACGTCATCGATTCCGGATACAGAGGAGAGGTTCATGTCGGTGTTTTCAATCTCGGCAAAGAACCGTATACATTCGAGCCGGGACACAAAGTGGCACAAATGGTCATTCATTCGTATGAAGAAGTTGAACTGAAAGAAGTGGAAGAGGGTAAACTTTCAACATCAGATAGAGGGGAGAGAGGATTTGGCAGTACGGGGAAATGAGATACAATAAATAGGCCTTTATTTAGGCCATAATATGGACATACAGTTACAGATCAAGATAGCAATTAAAGAAACATTAAAAACTTTTAACCTCTCCGTTTTGGATGTGGTTTTGGAACGTCCAGCAGACAATTCTCATGGAGATTTTGCTACAAATGCGGCTCTGGCTTTGGCAAAACAGACGAAATCAAATCCGCATGATTTAGCGGAAAAAATCGTGGAAGTTTTGCGTGGACAAAAAATTAAATTTGTCGAAAAAATAGAAATCGCCGGGCCCGGTTTCATAAATTTTTTTCTTTCCTCGGTATATTTTTCGAAAGAGCTTGAAACGGTTCTCAAAAGAAAAGAATTGTATGGCAATTCAAACGAATGGCGGGGGAGACGTGTGCTCATTGAATATACGGACCCAAATCCCTTCAAGGAATTTCATATAGGCCACCTCATGTCAAACGCCATAGGTGAATCTATCTCGCGATTGATCGCTTCTCAGGGGGCAAAAGTTCGTCGCATGTGTTATCAGGGCGATTTCGGCATGCATGTGGCCAAAACCATGTGGGCTCTATTGAAAAATCAGGCAGTTATGCCAAGCCGTCGCGCGCCACTCGCAGAGAGAATTGCTTTTTTGGGCAAAATGTATGCCGATGGAGCAAAAGCTTTTGAAGAAAATCAGGAAGCCAAGACGGAAATAGAAGCGCTCAACAAAAAAATATTCGAGGGCAAGGAGCGCAAACTGATGAAGCTTTACAAACTCGGCCGAAAGTGGAGTCTGATGCATTTTGAAGAACTCTATAAAAAACTCGGTACCAGATTCGATTATTATTATCTCGAGAGTGAAGTGGCTC
The DNA here is from genome assembly GCA_038063975.1 of Patescibacteria group bacterium. Lineage (GTDB taxonomy): Bacteria > Patescibacteriota > Minisyncoccia > Phycocordibacterales > UBA6065 > UBA6065. The sequence goes on from JBBTTY010000005.1 coordinate 9,831, forward strand.
ACGATGGTGTCGCCCTTGTCACGGAATTTTTGGAAAAAGGCGTGTTTGAGCATAGTCTGGGAGCTGTGGTTTTCAGAGGCGAAAAATATGATCCAAAACTCCATACTCGTGTATTCATAAATTCCCAAGGAATTCCGACATATGAAGCAAAAGAATTGGGTCTGAATATGAAAAAATGGAAAAAAGTCAGACCAGATCGGTCAATTGTCATAACCGGCAATGAACAGACTGATTATTTCAAAGTCGTATTGAAAGCACTTGAATTGATCGAGCCAGAAATAACCAAAGTAACCGAGCATATTTCTCACGGCACACTCCGTTTTGCTCTAGGCAAAATGTCTTCTCGAAAAGGTAATGTTATTACAGGTGAATCTCTCTTGGGGGATGTGGAAAAACTGGCTTTAGAAAAATTGACGGATCGAGATATGGATGTGAAGAAAAAGAAAGAAGTAGCAGAAATTATCACTATCGCTGCTATTAAATATTCAATTCTCAAACAAGTGGCGTCAAACGATATCATCTATGACTTTGAAAAGTCTATTTCATTTGAAGGTGATTCCGGTCCATATCTCCTCTATACCGCCGTGCGCGCCAATTCAGTCCTGGAAAAAGCAAAAAAAGAAAAAGTAAAACCAAAAATAAATAATGGCCTGAAAACAGAAGTAGAAGCAGAAAAAACCAGACATATTCTCGAAAGATTTGTTTCTCGTTTTCCCGAAGTGGTATCACACGCGGCTGGCGAAAAATCACCACATTTTGTGGCGACATATCTGGTGGCGCTCTCATCTCTCTTTAATACTTGGTATGCAAACACGCAGATTGTGAAAAAGAACGATGCACAATCGCCCCATAAAGTTGCCCTCACATCAGCTGTCCGAATAGTTCTAGGAAACGGTCTCCGATTGCTTGGCATAAAAGTGCCAGAGAGAATGTAAAAAAATATTTTCTTTCAAAAAATCAGAAAAATTGCTAGTCTATAGCAATATGACCGAAGATTTCAAACCCAATTTCAAACCCAAAAAACACAAACTGGCAGAAAGTGAGGAGAAAATACTCGAATTCTGGAAAAAACAGGAGATTTTCAAAAAAACCCTAGAAAAGAAAAGTCCAAAAGGCGAGTTTGTTTTCTATGAAGGTCCACCAACTGCAAATGGTCGTCCACATATAGGTCATATTGTTCCACGTGCTTTCAAAGACGCAATTCCACGCTACAAAACTATGCAGGGCTATCATGTCCGCAGAAAAGGAGGTTGGGATACTCATGGATTGCCGGTAGAACTGGAAGTCGAAAAACAGCATGGTTTCAAATCAAAAAAAGATATCGAGGCGTATGGCGTAGCCAAGTTCAATCAGGAATGCAAAGAGAATGTTTGGAAATACGTTGATGAATGGGAAAAATTCACCGATCGCATCGGATATTGGGTGGATCAGGAAAATCCATACATCACCTATCAAAACTCATATATAGAATCGATTTGGTGGATCATAAAACAAATAAGTGACAAAAAACTTCTCTACAAAGATTACAGAGTGGTTCCTTGGTGCCCTCGTTGTGGCACGGCTCTGTCTTCTCATGAGCTTGCGCAGGGGTATGAAAACGTGAAAGATTTAGCGATAACTGTGAAGTTTAAAGTTAAGGGGCATGATAATACATACTTTCTTGCATGGACAACAACTCCATGGACTCTACCTGGGAACATAGCTCTCGCAGTCGGTGAAGATGTTGCTTATGTAAAAATTAAAAAGATTGTCATTAAAAATAAGTATTTTGGTGTCAAAGAATCACCCACCGCAACGACAGCTATAGACGAATATTACATTTTGGCGAAGGATCTCCTTCCAAAAGTTTTTCCAAATGATAAATATACAATTGTCATGGAAACGAAAGGTCATAAGCTCATCGGCCTGTCGTATGAACCTCTATACAACTTTCTTACTGATATCTTGTCGTCAAACGAGAGAACAAAACTTGAAAAAGCGTTCAAAGTTTACGCTGCGGATTTTGTGACGACGGTAGATGGTACAGGCATTGTGCATATAGCGCCCATGTATGGCATAGATGATTTCAATCTCGGCAGCAAATCAGGTTTGCCAAAACATCATTTAGTGAGCGATTCGGGTCATTTCATGGAATATACAGGATTTTTGGCTGGGCGATTTGTAAAGGACGGGGAAACGTCGGTGGAGATCATAAAAGATTTGGCACATCGCGAACTTCTCTTCAAAAAGGACAAACACGAGCATTCGTATCCTCATTGTTGGCGCTGTAAAACGCCTCTCATATATTTTGCCCGCGATTCCTGGTATATCCGCGTGTCCGAGCTCCGAAACAAGCTCATAAAAGAAAACAAAAAAATCAATTGGGAGCCAGAGCATATAGGTGAAGGCCGATTCGGTGAGTGGTTACAAGACGTAAAAGATTGGGCGATATCTCGCGAGAGATATTGGGGTACTCCTTTACCTATCTGGCAGACGGCAAACGGCAGAGAAACGCTCGTTGTCGATTCTATAGAAAATCTGCGAAAACGAGCAGTAAATGCCGGTAATCGCTATTTCATCATGCGTCATGGAGGCACAAAATGTAATAAAAATGAAATTGTGAGCTTCAAACACGAATCATCCGATCACATAACAGAAGAAGGAAAACGACAGATAAAAAAATCAACAGAATCTCTCCGAAGAAAAAAAATAGACATCATTATTTCTTCGCCTTTTGTGCGGACTATGGAGACGGCATGCCAAGTCGCTCAAATTTTGGGTATTCCAGAGTCAGAAATCATTGCCGACGGGAGGATAAAAGAAATCAATCCGGGAAATTTCGATGGTAGAGATTGGAATGAATACCACAGAGCTATGTATGCCAGTGGCCCCAACTGGTTTGAGAGTACCATGCCTTCTGGTGAATCTCTCAAAGACATTCAAAAGAGGGTAGGAAGCTTTCTCTATGAAATTGAAGAGAAGTATAAAGGCAAAAATATTCTGATTGTTACTCATGGTGGTCCGGCTTGGATTTTCCATGTCGTTGCCGGTCTATATATGCCGGAAAACAAAAAATATGAAGTGCCGGGTACGCATATTTTCGTAAACGACTTTCGGCGTTTCAATAATGCGGAAATTCGCGAGCTTCCTTTTTCTCCTTTGCCTCATGATTGCGATTTCTCCATCGATCTGCACAAGCCGTACATAGACAATATTGTCCTATTGAGTGATTCAGGCGAGAGAATGAATCGCATCAGAGAAGTCATGGATGTCTGGTTCGATTCTGGCGCCATGCCTTTTGCTCAGGATCACTATCCTTTTGAGAATAAAAAATTCCTGGACAAAACCGGTTTTCCTGCTGACTTCATTTCGGAAGCTATAGATCAAACGCGCGGTTGGTTTTACACTCTCCATGCCGTCGGTGTGCTTTTGGGCAAAGGCAGAGCATACAAAAATGTTATTTGTTTAGGCCATATTTTGGACAAGGAAGGCAAAAAAATGTCCAAATCTGTAGGTAATGTGGTAAATCCCTGGGAAATGATAGATAGATATAGCGTTGATGCTCTGCGTTTTTGGATGTATTCGGTCAATCAATCGGGCGATTCAAAAAATTTTGATGAAAAAACCGTGGACGAAATCGTAAAACGTTTCTTTAATATACTCTCAAATGTGTACAGCTTTTATGAGCTTTATGCAGACAAAAATCAGCATGAGAGAGTTGAAACGGAAGCAAACATACCAGAATCAAAAAATATTCTGGACAAATGGATACTTTCTCGCTTGGCGGAATTGACAGAACTCGTGACAAACAAACTAGATAACTATAAACTGCTCGAACCGACGCGAACTATTCGAGAGTTTGTGAGCGATCTCTCGACGTGGTACTTGCGCCGATCACGTGATCGTTTCAAGTCTGATGATATAAATGACAAAACCGCAGCTTTGTGCACTACTCGCTATGTCCTCCTGACCATTTCAAAGCTTTTGGCGCCATTTACACCTTTTTATGCCGAAGATTTATTCAGTAAAGTAAAAAGCCAGACTGATCTGGAGAGCGTACACCTATCCCTATGGCCGAAAGCGGGAAAAATAAATAAAAAATTACTTGGAGACATGCAGGAAACACGCAGACTGGTAACTCTCGGTCTCGAACAGAGATCAAAAGCAAATATAAAAGTTCGCCAACCTCTCTCGAGCGCGAAAATAAAGATAGCCAAAGTAAAACTCGGCACAGAATCTATCGGACTAATAAAAGACGAATTGAACGTCAAAGAAATTTCTTATGCTGATATAAAAAACGATATTGAAATAGATATAAATATAACAGAACAACTCCGCAGGGAGGGCATCGCTCGCGATCTCATCCGTTCAATTCAGGAACTTCGTAAAACTGAAGGTCTCACCGTAGGGGACAAGGTCGTCTTGCTTTTGGATTCCGATGAAAAAGCCAAAGAGCTGGTTCATGCATATTTACGTGATATAAAGAAAATAACCCTCGTTACAGGAATTGAATATGTTCACCTGCCTCATGTGGCAGAGCTTGTTATAGAAGAATACAGATTCAAAATAGAATTCAAGAGATAATATGTCATACGCAGTTTATTCTACTCGTGGATTTATATTGGGGAGCACGCCTAGGGGGGAAGCCTCAAAAATTTTTCTCATATACACGGAGGATTTCGGTTTGGTACGTGCACGGGCGCAGAGTGTGCGTCTACTCGCTTCAAAACTCCGTTACAATCTCGAGGACTATTCTTTCGGTACATTTTCATTGGTGAGAGGCAGGGAAATATGGCGTCTCACAGGGGCAGAAAAACTGGATTTGCCAGAATTGTTTTCTCTTGTCCGTGCGCGAGTACTCAATTTGGTAAAGAGACTAGTCCAAGGAGAGGAAAAAAATGAAAAACTTTTCAAAATCTTACTTGAAGTGACAAAAAAAGAAATGTCTGAACCTCTCATACTCGCTTATATTTTAGATGCTCTTGGTTATCTCGATATACAGACACTTTCTAAAATGAGTGAAAAACAAATGATACAGGCTGTAAATAAAGCCCTTAAAGAAACCCAATTATAGCAAAGTGGCACATCTTTATCGAGAACCTCCGCAGGGAAGGATTTGTCATAGGTCTGTCCTTGACAAATCCGACCCGAGGACTGTTCGAGAGAAAGATGTGCCACTTTGCTATAATGATTCCATGTTTCAAAGTGATAAAAAGTCTCCGTTGGATCGTCTGAAAAAAGCTCTCTATTCACGCAAAGAACGTTTCGCTGAACCTATACGCCACGATATTCATGAAAATCGAGGCACCATAGCTGAATCTTGGCAGGCTCAAAATAATGCCGAGACAGAAAAACTGCCAGTTATTTCTCATACACAGAAGAAGGTTTATAAATTCATTTTCATTTTTGCTCTTGTATTTTTGCTACTGGCTCTCGTTATTGGTGCGTTTACATTTTTCGGCGGTAAAAACTTTGTTTCAGTAGACAATATAGACATTCTCATAGAAGGACCAACTTCTGTTACCGGCGGAGAGTCTCTCAATCTTGGAGTGAGCGTTTTGAATAAAAACGCCACTGATATAGAACTCGTAGACCTGATTATAGAATATCCCGCAGGCTCAAAAGACCCATTGGCTTCCGAAAAGGATCTTGGTCGTCTGCGTCTCTCTCTCGGTAATATAAAATCACAGTCTATCGCCCAAAAATCTCTTTCGTCTGTCATGTTTGGTAAAGAAGGCGAAGAAAAGAGTATAAAATTCACCGCTGAATATCGCACTGCCGATTCGAACGCCATTTTTTATAAAGAAAAAACCTACAATATCACTATTTCTTCCTCGCCCGTACTCATATCCGTCGACGCTCTCGATAAAGTGTTTGGAAACCAATCAACAGACATTTCTGTCACTATTACTTCCAATACCAAGTCATTAATCAAAAATCTGCTTCTTTCTTTAGACTATCCTTTTGGATTTTCCGTTATCTCATCTAATCCTGCTTCAACATATGGCAAAAATGTATGGCGTCTCGGCGATCTGGCACCCGGAGTAAAGAAAACTATAACCATAAAAGCGACAACCGATGGACAAGATGGGGAAGAGAGAACTATTCATGCCAACGTCGGCATTCAGAGTCAGTCAAATGAAAGGGAAATCGCCACTACTATTATTTCCCGAGCCCATACATTTACAATCGAGCGGCCTTTCCTCGGCCTCGATCTCACATTTGACGGCAATCGATCGGACTTTGTAACAGAAGCTGGCAGGAATGTGCGAGGGGAAATTCTCTGGACAAATAACAGCCAAAATAAAATCACCAATACCATGATTTCAGCGAAATTATCCGGCGTCGTTCTGGATAAAAATTCCGTATCAGTATCGGATGGCGGTTATTATGATTCATTGACCAACACAATTGTATGGGAAGCGGGCAGGGCGCCTGGGTTAGATAGTGTTGCTCCGGGTGAGGACGGCAGGATAAATTTCAGTTTCAGATCTCTCGACATTTCTTCTGGTCAATTCGTTTCCAATCCCATTATTACGGTCGCTGTCTCTGGTCGAGGAGACCGCATAGATGACTCCGGTTCGCCTTCCGAAATAGAGAGCGGTATTTCACGGTCGGTAAAATTAGTTTCTAATCTGGCTCTGTCGGTCCGCGCTCTGCGATCAGCAGGACCTTTCCAGAATACCGGGCCTATTCCGCCTAGAGCCGAACAGGTTACTACATATACCATAGTCTGGACGGTGACAAACACTTCAAATATCGTAATAGGGACTCAGGTCAGCGCATCGCTTCCTGCGTACATGACATGGATGGGAAAAATCAATCCAGAAGACGCCAATATTTCCTACAATCCTACGGGAGGTATCATTACATGGCAGGTCGGCGAAATGTCACGCAATGCCGACATCGGTTCCGGTGCAAAACAGGTAGCTTTCCAAATATCTCTCCGACCATCAGTTGGTCAAATAGGCGAAGCACCTCAAATTTTGAGTGAAGCAAAGATTATGGGCGTAGATGTATTTACTGGTGCGACATTACAAAACAACGCTCCGACACTCTCCACTCGCACAACGACAGACTTGCTTTGGAAGTCAGGAAATGAGATTGTACAGCCATAGGAAATGATATAATTTGATATTAAGTACTAAATAGAATGAAAAAACCTGAAAAACAAGGTAATGTAATGGAAAAAATTGTTGCTCTATGTAAACGTCGAGGTTTTGTATTTCCTGGCTCTGAAATATACGGTGGTTTTGCTGGAACCTATGATTTTGGGCCTCTTGGTGTTGAATTGCGTAGAAACGTTGTTGATACTTGGGTCAAAGCTATGCAGGAACATGAAAATATTGCCCTTATTGATTCAAGTATTTTTACTGTCGGAAAAGTCTGGCAGGCAAGTGGTCATGTAGCCGGTTTTTCCGATCCGCTCATTATATGCAATTCATGTCATACAAAACATCGCGCAGACAAATTACTTGAAAGTATAGATGTAGTGGCAGATGAAAAAATGTCAGAAGCCGTTATAAACAAACTTCTTGATACCCATAGAAAGACTTTGATTTGCCCAGTCTGTGGAAAAAAAGATTTCGGTAAAGTAATAGCAAAAAGTCTCCTCGCTACTTCATCATTGGGTATGTTTGAAGAAAGTGATGAGCAAATATATCTGCGTGGTGAAACAGCCCAAGGAATTTTTATAAACTATAAAAATATTTTGAATTCAAGTCTTTATTCAGTTCCTTTCGGTATTGCTCAAGTCGGTAAAGCTTTTAGAAACGAGATCAGTCCCAGACAATTTTTGTTTCGTAAACGTGAATTTGAACAGATGGAGATGCAGTATTTTGTCCACTCAGAAAATGCCCTAAAGATTTACGAATCATGGAAAAAAGAACGAATGGATTATTATAATTTATTGGGTATCAAAAAGGATAAATTACGCTGGAAACAACATGAAAATTTAGTTTTTTATGCCAAGGACGCATGGGACATACAATATGAGTTTCCATTTGGTTGGGATGAAGTGGAAGGTATTCATTATAGAGGTGAATATGACTTGTCCCAGCATCAAAAATTTTCAGGTGTTGATATGTCGGTCATAGATGAAAAAACAAAAAAAAGTTATATTCCGCATGTGGTTGAAACTTCTGCTGGTGTTGATCGTATGATACTCATGCTTCTCGTTGATGCATATGATGAAGACGAAATGAATGGTGAAAAACGTGTGATTCTTCATTTTACGCCAACAATGGCCCCTATAAAATTAGCCGTCTTTCCTCTTTTAAATAACAAGCCAAAACTCGTAGAAAAAGCTCGAGAGGTATATCGAATACTCAAGAAACAGTTTCATCATGTTATGTGGGATGATAACGGGAACATAGGCAAACGATATCGCAGACAAGACGAAATCGGAACACCGTTTTGCGTAACGATAGATTTTGATACAGTCGAAAAAGACGATTCTGTTACTGTACGGGATAGAGATACGGGTAAACAAGAAAGAGTGATAATTAAAGATCTAATCTCATATTTGGAGAAAAAATTGAACAAAAACTCACTATAGGATAGGGCATATAGGTAATGGCATAGATAGGATGACAGTTTCAAAAGCTATCGGAGCGTAGTACTATTGACTCATGTCGGAATTCCCAAAAAATACAAATATAGAAATAACCACAGGAACAATCGCTCGCGGTATTTTCCTGATTTTTCTCACATATCTACTGTTTGTCTTGAAAGATATCGTTTTAGTCATCATTACAGCTGTTGTCGTTGCTTCCTGCATAGAGCCTTTTACTTTATGGTTCTGGAAGAAAGGCATACCTCGGGTTGTTTCGGTCATAGTTGTTTATGCTCTGCTTTTCGGCATATTTGTCGGTGCGTTTTATATGTTTGTTCCGCCACTTCTGCGTGATACGTCAGAATTTTTGAGTTCCGCTCCGCAATATCTGGATTCTATTTCTCTATGGAATCCTCTGGGTGAAACACAGATAGAGCAATCAAAAACAACGGCAACTGATGTTGCTTTGGACATAGAAAATTCGAGAACCGTGGTGATAAACGACAAAGGTAATTTGTCTATTCAGGGAATTATTTCTGGACTAAATGAAGCCATCACGAATGTTTCCGCTGGTTTTGTCCATTCGGCGAGCTCTGTATTCGGTGGCGCAATTTCCCTCATTCTCATCGTAGTTTTATCTTTCTATCTTGCCGTCCAAGAAGACGGGGTTGAAAAATTCTTGCGTATCGTTGTTCCGCGTA
>JBBTTY010000006.1:0-6827 GCA_038063975.1 Patescibacteria group bacterium
TATTTTTCCCATATATACCAATTATATGAGTTGCATTTCAAACAAGAATTTTCAAGTCGTGTGTTAAATAGATATAGTATCTATCACATACGTCCTACGTTCATCAAAAGTCTTACGCCATGAATACAAAAACGGTTAGCTTTGCGATGATCCGCACGATCGTCGCTCTCCTCGGAGGGTTCGCTCTCCTGTTAGTCAGTGGTTGTGCTACGTCCTACCAGGCGCAAATCATCACCCGTCGGCTCGACCAGACCGACGAAACGGTGAAACAAATTGCCCAAACCCAAGTTGCGCAGGGTCAGCAAATCGGGACCTTGATCGGCGCAGTTACCCAACTCAGTCAGACGGCACAAGCCGGGATTGAGTCGAACAATCAAAAGCTCCAGGAATTGGCGGCAGTAATGCCCACCCGTACTCTGGCTACTGGTAAGGTGGGGATTGTTAAACCGGCACCATCGATGGCGGTCGTTCGAAAGACCGTTACGATCATGCCCGGCGATCAGAGCGGGCCAAAGTTCACGGTGGATCAAGTTCGGCGGGGTGAGGTTGATTTATCTACACTCACAGGAGTTATGGTCAATAACTACCTGCCCGGCAGGGTCCTTCCCATCACTCGGAGCGTTAACCAGAAGGATTATGCTTTCACGGACGAAGGCAACCTGATCCAGTTCTGGCTCGATGACAAGGCCGTATTGCCCGCAGGCACCACGGCGCCCACGGAACTGATTATTACGTGGAAATAGCATCGCAGAAATGCAGGATGCGGGGCGCTCGATTATTCGAGCGCCTTTTTTGTAACCAAAACTCTATTGAATCAAAGTTTTACCTTTATTTAATATAGTTGAACCAGATGTATCCAGACCAAATGTATTATTGAGAATATTTACAAAGCCCCATATAGATATCATGACAAACAAAGCAATAATACCGTGATATATAGTTTTCTTGGCCTCCTCTCTCTTTTCCTCGCTGGACGTCATTTGAAAGGCACCCCAAACAATATAAACGACCGATGCCGCCATCATCAGATATATGATGTTATTAAAAAGTCCACTGATACAGGTAACTAGGGCGGTCACACCCTGACTACTGATTTGTTTACATGAACCAAGGCTGGCAGAGGACGGATTACTAACATCGGGAACTGGTGGCAAAAACGCTGAAGCAATCATAGGCAAAAAGGCCAGATAGAGATATGTGAGCAAAATTGAAGCAATAAAAGCCTTTTTGAAACCTACAAATTGTCGTGACATAGCTGACGTATAAATTACTTATAAATACTTTCTCAAAGCTCCATATATTATATACTCAAATGCTTTTTGTATATAGAAGAACTATCCCCACTTTTTATCTTCATTTGGATCAATCAGTAGGCATCTTTTTGTACCTTTTCTTTTTATGGAGAACGGAAACTTGGTGGAGTTATAGGATTGGCGCTTAAATTAAATGTACTATTGAGAATATTTACAAATCCCCAAATTGATATCATGGCAAAAACACCTATAATGCCATAATAAATCATTTGTTTGCCGGTCTCTCTCTTTTCTTCATTTGAAGTCATAAGGAACGCGCCATATACAACATATACAACCGTAACGGCTATCATGAGATAGATAAGATTATTGAAAATACTAACTATGCACTTTACCACTCCATCGAGGCCTGTTGTTTTTATCGTGGTACAACTGGAGATCGAAGGTGCTCCTGTAGCAGTGGGTGAACTAGGAGCAGGTTGGGCAGAAACAAAAAGAGGCATTGATCCGACAGCAATGAAAGCGATGATAAACAAAGTGAAAACGATCTTATGTAATGAAGACACTTTTTTCATAGTATGAAAAAAGTATACACCCAAACCTTTTTTCTATCTATAAAGGTATCCCCAATTCCCGATATTCTTTTTCTGCTATAATTCATGGTATGTTCAGTGACCCTCGACACAATATAGAACAGCTTGGATTGTCAGATGGAGCGATTGTTGCTGATTTTGGAGCTGGTTCTGGTTTTTATAGTCTGGAAGCGGGTCTGGCTGTGGCTCCGACCGGCAAGGTCTATGCCATTGATGCACAAAAAGAATTACTCGAACGTTTGAAGAAAGAAGCAAAAGAACATCACATCAAAAATATAGAAATTATTGCCGGCGATCTGGAAAAACTGGGTGGATCGAAACTGCGCGAAGGTTCGTGCGATGTGGTTATCGCTTCAAACATTCTATTTATGATAGGGGACAAGAAAAATTTTCTCTTGGAAGCGTGTAGAGTTCTCAAAGCAAAAGGCAGACTTCTCATCATAGATTGGGCGGCGTCTTTTTCTCAAATGGGTCCTCATCCCACGCATGTTTTTTACAAGGACGATGCTCTGAAGTTGGCGCGGGAAACAGGTTTTGCCTTTGATAGGGAAATACATACTGGAGCTCATCATTATGGTATAATTTTCCGCAAACAATAATCTCTGCATATCATATAAAATTCATATAAAATGTCGCGATTTCAACTCATATTTACAGGAATACTCATCGTCCTCGGAGTGGCAGGAGCCGTACTCTTTGCTGTCGCTAGAAATCAGGGGAGCGCCAGCGCACCGGCCCTCATCATATGGGGTACTTTGGACGAACGTCTAGTTTCTGATTTTTTGGCGAAAATTTCTGTAGACTACAGAGATACAATCAATGTCTCTTATGTGGGAAGAGATCCGGCGGCTTTTGAATCAGATCTCATTTCTGCTCTGGCGCGCGGGCAGGGCCCTGATATGGTTTTGCTTCCGCAGGATCTCATTTTAAAACAACTCGACAAATTTTATATCATTCCATACGAAAGTTATTCGGCGCGTCTATTCAAAGATTCATTTATACAAGAGGGAGAATTATATATGGTTTCGAACGGTATAGTCGGTTTGCCTTTCTCTGTCGACCCTCTGGTCATGTATTGGAACAGAGATATATTTTCAAATGCCGGCATAACTAATCCACCTAGTTCATGGACTGAATTTTTCGGTCTAGTTCCACGGCTCACCAAAAAAGACCAGAATGGAAACATAACCCAGAGCATGATTGCTTTCGGAGAAGTGCGTAATATCTCTCATGCAAAAGATATCGTCGCTATACTCACTATGCAAGCCGGCAATCCGATTGTTTCTTCTACTGATGATGGTTTTAAGAGCAATCTGGCAGATCGAGGGGCGTCTGGTCTAGTACCTGCCGAAGAAGCAGTTTCTTTCTTTACTGAATTTTCTAATCCGGTAAAGACATCATATTCCTGGAATCGGGCTTTTTCTCTGGATCGCACTCTGTTTTTGGCAGGCAGGCTAGCTCTCTATTTCGGCTATGGCAGTGAATTGTCCGCATTGCGCAATGCCAATCCGAATCTCAATTTTGATGTGGCTATGATGCCCCAAGCAGAAGGCAATAGAATGACCTTTGGTAAAATGAATGCCATCGCTCTCCTGAAAACTTCTCCTAATGTAGGACCTGCATACATCGCTGCCACCACACTGACGAGTAAGCCTCTGCAGACCGAATGGTTAGCAGGTGGAGGTTTTCCGCCGGTCAGGAGAGATATGTTGCGCACCATACCATCCGATGCCTTCCAATCGGTAATTTACCAGAGCGCTCTCATCTCTCGTGCTTGGCTTGACCCATATCGCGAAGCCACAGATGGCACTTTTATGCGTCTCATAGAAAACGTCACATCAGGTAAATTACGCATTTCCGAATCTGTAAACGAAGCTAATTTGGAGCTCGGCAACCTACTCCGGGGCAATATATGAAATATGAAATGAAGAAAATTAATATTTTAAAGATTACCGGTTTAATTTTTGTCACTTTTTTTATTGTCGTGATTGTGGCTACAATCAGAGTTTCGACGTTTGATATAGGACACACTGTTTTTGCCCAAGGCACTCCAGCGACATTACAAACCAATCCCGCAAATCCGCCGACAGCGGATGGGGGAGTAGGATCCAATGTTCCGACAAATCCGAGGTTTCAACTCGTTTCGTGTGATGGAGTACAAAAATACTTGAAAGACGCCAAGGGAAACGTAACAACAACTTTGGATCCAAATAGCAAAGAATGTGATTACGAACAACTCGTTAAAACTGTTTCCAGACTCATCCAATTCGCTCTCTATATTCTCATTCCTATAGTTTTGGGTATGATTATTTATGTCGGATTCGCATATCTCACTTCCGGTGGCGATTCAGCCAAACTCTCCAGAGCAAAAGGCATGATTAAACCATTGCTCATAGGTATATTTCTCATATTTGCGGCGTGGCTCATCGTTTATACTTTTCTAGACAAACTACTCGTTGACGATTTAAAAAGGAATATAGTGCCCACAAGTATAAAATCATAATAATTATGAACATAAAAAAAATATTCTCTCTAATACTTCTGCTCGCTTTGTTTAGTCCGGTTTTTGTTCATGCCGCTTTGGCGGGGGTGGAGTGTAATAACACTGGATCGATTACAGGTAATGGATCAGGAACTGTTGTAGGTAATGCCGGTCCAAATTCTGGCGGTCTCACAAATCCCGTTCAGGGCGTACCAAGCATCGCCTGTCTCTTCTACAGAATCGTGGATTTTGTCATGAGTTTGAGTTATGTGGTCATAGCTTTCTTTTTGCTTCTTTCTGGTTTTAAATTTGTTACAGCACAGGGAAGTGATGAAAAACTGACAGATGCAAAGAAAACTTTTTGGTATACAGTCATAGGCGCTCTGATTTTGATAGGCGCAAATACGATCATTCAGGTTGTCCAAGGTATTATCAAGGGCATACAGAGCTAAATCGTTATCCCCACGTCCTTTATTTGATCTTTTTTTACTGGTATAATACAGAGCGTAAAGCAGTATTATTTAACAAATTAATTTTTACGTATGAAAAAATTCAGTTATTTTGCAGCTCTATCGCTCGCTTTTCCTCTCTCGGCGGGGGCGGCGATTAACACCGTTTGGGATATTTTTGGTTTTGTAAAGAGAATTCTCGATGCGGCTCTACCTCTGATTATCGCTATCGCTGTCGTCTGGTTCATCTGGGGCATATTCATGTATGTCGTGGCGATAGATGATGAGAAAAAGAAAGCCGCAAAAGACAAAATCATTTACGGCATCGTCGGTCTCTTCATCATGATTTCTGTCTGGGGTCTGGTAAATATTCTCGTCAGAACATTCGGTTTGAGCAATACCGGTCCTGGAACCATCGTCAGTCCTCTACCTACAATTCCTGGCGCTACTAATTAAATATAATGGAATTATTGGCTGCTACGAACGCTTTGGATCTTCCTGTCGTCAAAAAGCTTTTTACTCTGGTCGTAGATCCTATCGTTCGGCTTCTGTTTGCGGCCGCTATATTCTATTTTGTTTATGGTGTATTCAAATTCATAAAAGACAAAACTTCTGGTGAGAGCGCTGATATTGCCCAAGGTGCCAATCATGTTCTCTGGAGTACCGTAGGCATATTCATCATGATATCGGTGTGGGGGATCATAGCAATACTGCGTAGTACGATTGGAGTTCGTTAGGAAATAAAATAGAAAATAAAACAGGCAAGAAAAAAGAGGTCGTGGCGTGAGCCCGACCCCTTTGCTTTGATCCAATCATCAATGTGTCTCGATGTTGTATACGATCGTACTGTCCTTTGATCTCACCCTCTCGTATTGGGTTAGATCACTCCAGTTATGAAGTCCTAGTTTTGATTTCGATTATGCTTCCTGCGTCTTTGTTGATTACCTCCATCGCCTGTCTTGATACCAAATTTCTTGGCAGCCAAGGCCAGAAGCCCAACAAACCTTTCAGCTCCATCAGCACCAGTAACAATCATCTCATCACGAATCAAATCACCTTCCTGAGCCTGAACAGCTCTGAGAGCTTCGATGGGAGGTAGTCCCGGAAGATGCTGCCTCAATTCTTTTGCCCTTTCCCCTTGTCTTCTCATATCTTCATCTTGAGCATCAGATTTAGCGATTTCAACCAACAGAGCTTCACGTGCTCGGAGAATATCCAGGTTCACTGGTAAAATTGCCGAGCATAGAACCTCCAGAACATTTACACCAGAATCATTGCGGAAACTGTCATTGATTTGCACTGATATGTCTTCCGGAATGGTGTTTCCGGCACCTTTTGCGTTTCCCGCAATAACTTTGATTACCCGGTCATCGCTTTTTAATTCTATGAGATGCTCGCGCATATCTACAAGTATGTAGCTTACAAATGGCCACAACACCCATTGATAACCCTCGCTCACATATTTATGTGTGCGTGCACCGAGTATTGTAAGCACCCCGACATGTTCCATCTCAATTTTTGTCGTTCCGGCGATACCTAATCCGATTGCGAACACTATCATGCAAATCGATGGTACGACGTCCATGCTACGAAAGACGGTAAATGGCAGAATGGCCAAGAGAAAGACAAACACAATACCGACACCAACAGACCAATGTCTGGTCTTAATCTCTTTAACCTTGTTTTCTACATGATTTGGTTCGTTTTGTGCTTGCTCCTTTTGGAAACATTTATGGATCCTTTGTCCAACTTCAAGTTTTAATGCTATGAGAGAATCCAATTCAACCATCGAGGCGATTGCTCTGGTGATTGATTTGGAATAAGCAATGATAGTTCTTTCTACTTGTTCCGATCCTGTCATATTGAGAAATAGAAATGGATCTTCTACTTTCCATCTAATCACTTGTTGAATTTTAACCTCAGCGGAGCCGAGATCTCTGGGTTTTTTCTCTACAGGTTTTGGTTTCATAATTATCCTTTCGAAGAAAGTAAAATCTGTCAAAGGGCAGGGAAAAACAAGTGTTTTTCCTGGAACTGTCCTTTTTGGATT
>JBBTTY010000007.1:0-5774 GCA_038063975.1 Patescibacteria group bacterium
ATATTAGCTTCTAATTATACAAGGTTAGTGTGCAAATTTTGGGGTCCGGGCCATTAAGCATGTCAGAGGCATATTTTTCACCCTCGGCACAATGAACCAGCCAGAGAAGTGCTACATCTTCCTCTGAACAAGCAACCACCCCGTAGCCTACAAACGCTTGAGTAAAATTGCTGAGGATGTCACGATATTTCTTTTCAACATCTTTGATTTTTTCCTGACTCCACTTTTGGGTTTCAGCAATTTTTATGCAGGCGGAATTCAGATCGAGATTGGACACTATGTGTTCAATCGTTTCATGTAATCCTATCGAGGTATCTTTCACATCAGTTTTCATAGTTTTCTCCATTTAGAACTACCCATATTTCAGTATACGTATCCTGACAAGATACTATAAAAAAATTGGAAAATAGCAAGTATCCCTAGCTTGAAAAGTTTAAGTTTGTTAAAGTTTACTCATGTATAAGGCCAAAACATCTAAAGATTGGAAAGAATATTTTAAGCTTCCCGTCGAATATAAAATTGATGGTTTTATATCTTATGGATCTTGGGACGTTGAAAAATATTTCAAAGTATTTGAAAGTATTATTAGAGATATGAAAAGTGATGTTGAAATAAAAAAGTTACAAGGATTTTTGTCAAACATTTTTGAAATAAAATTTTCGGATAAGATTTACTGGCTCACTGTAAGTTATGGAGGCGTGCAACTTTCAGAATATGTACATTTAGCGTGTATGTTCGGATCCAAGAAAAATATTCACATTGGAAGCTGTGGTGGCTTGTATTATGGAGCAAATTCAATGGACTGGTTGATTCCCATATATAGTTATGGCAATGAAAGCACCACAAGAATCTATGGAAAAGATTCAGAGAACAATAAACATTTTCCAGATAAAAATCTATCCGAAATAATAAAATCAAAAATACCAAAAAATAAGAAGTTTTTTGAAGGTCCTGTAATAACCTGCATGGCCATGATGGGAGAGACTTTTGACGATATAAAGAAATGGGAAAAAGAAGGATACTACGGAGTGGAAATGGAAACTTCAACTGTTTTTTCCGTATCTAAACATTTCGACGTGCCGGCCGCTTCCCTGCTTTATGTTTCAGATAACTTGATCAAGGGTCAGACCGTGGGTGATGAGTCTCATATATCACAAAAATCTGCTCGCGATGAAATGACCAAAGATTTATACAGAGTAGGTATAGAATCGTTGTTAAAAATTTAGTTTTGGAAATAAGAACGCCTTCCCGATTGTCTCTCGGGAAGGCGTGACTGTTCTCCTTACTCGCAAACCATGCAGTGCCCACTACGCACAACGCGCACGGCACTGCGGAGAAGTTTTCGCTTCATAAATATCACCTCCTTTCTATTTGTTTGACCAACAAAGGACAATTTGGATGTTCGATTGGATCTTCAGACAGGTTTCTTTGCCTGAAGTAGTTAAACGGACGTGACCACATCTGACAGACTAACTGGCAATTTCGACATTTTGTTCCCCGTCTTGTGATGCTACGGTAATAGTTAAAAGCTTCACTTTTCCAAATTTGAGCCAAACTATTTTTAAGCACATTACCACCGTAGAGTTCAGCAATCCCATCAAAATAAGGGAATGGGTAACCGTTTCCAAGTGCATTTATATACATGAACCATCTGGCACCTGGTTCAGTTTGCCATTCAAGTGGCCAAACTGAATTTAAATCGGTTATTTTGTCGAATGGATGGAGGATTTTGGCTTTGCTTTTTTGATTACGTAAACCTTGAAGTATCGTCCACGAATCAAAAAGCAACTTGTCACTTTCTTCCTCCGTAATGGAAGAGCGTCCATTATGTACTTGTCGTGCAATTCTCCAATTAACGTCTTTCCCAGACATATATTCATATATCACGGGCAAAAAAGCAATGTTGGAACGGTCAATCGTGGTGGTCAACAACAGTTTCTTGTGTTTTGGTTTAAATTTGAGTAGTAAATCAACAGCTCGACTAACATCAAGCCAATGATTTTTCCCAACAAAAGCATTAAACCCATCACCGATACTGTTAATGGAAATTTGAATTTCGCAAAACTCTTTCCAAAGTTTTCTTGGTTCACAGATTCCCCTCCCAATAGCGACACCATTAGTAAGCAATTTCTGCTCAAAACCGTATTTTCGCGCAATCTTTACCATTTCCATCAAACCCTTCCGTGAAAACGGTTCACCCCCAGACCATTCAATTTGCAATATGCCCAATTTCGATGCTTGTGCCAAAAGATCAAAAATTGCTTCATCTGACAGTTCATTTGGTAAAGTTTTCCCAGACGAAACATAACAATGCGAACATGCCAAATTACAGCGATTCGTAAACTGAATTTGTAATCTGGTTGGGGCTGATAATCCGTTCAGTGGATTATCTTTGTTAATGACGAGATTGGTTTGTAAAGATGGTTCGATTTTCTCATCCGTCAAATAAAGTTCTCCTTGATAAGAAAAGAGCACTCTGTCAAAGAACGGTTCATATCTTAGTATATTCACTGTTTCCTCCTTGTTTTGATTGTTAAGATTTTTGAGAGTAAAAATTGATTTTTCTGCCCTCTCTTATTTTACAATACATTTTAAAATTACTTGAGTCAATTCATCCAGAGTTTTGATTATTTGTTAATCTCGCGTAGAGCGATTTCAACGGCTTTTTGAGGATTATCAGCAAGTTCAACTTTAACTCTATTTCTTGCATCTATATATTGATTAGCTAATTTTTCACTCCAACCGCCGGTTCCCTTCAGAGAAACAATCGGTATATTTGCCTGATAGGCAACGAGCATTTCAGTCAATGTGCCTGAACCGCCGCTGAGACAAATTATTGCATCACAACTCAATACTAAAGCCATTTCGCGTCCTCCTCCTCTTTCCAGGCCTGTAG
The DNA here is from genome assembly GCA_038063975.1 of Patescibacteria group bacterium. GTDB lineage: Bacteria > Patescibacteriota > Minisyncoccia > Phycocordibacterales > UBA6065 > UBA6065. The sequence continues at coordinate 2,897 of JBBTTY010000007.1, forward strand.
CGATTATAACGTCGGCATTTTTTGAATCATAAATATCCATTCCTTTTCCATATGTTATGCCAACAGTGAGACCACCAGCTCTCCTTGCACCCCGACAAGCTGCTGTGGAAAGTGAGTCGTGGTCTTTTTCTGCTCCAAACATTAAAACGCAACCACTTTTTGCTATACAAAAACCAACTTCTTCTGCAAGTTTTTCTAATTCACTACTATAATTTAAATCCGCTGCTGAACCCATGACACCAATTTGAATCTTTTTTTGTTTATCTTTAATCATAGAATTTGATAATAACACAATATAATGTACAAGAAATCACTACTACAGATTCCCAAAAATCTTCTGTGGCGGTGGAATCTTTATCGTAAATTCAAAAGGTATCCATTTCAAGCCATATTCCTGCGAGGTATGTCTAGTTGTGTTCACGCCATGCCGATAGCTAGTGACATAGATAGTTAATGTAATTTTACTTCCCCATTTTACCAAGACGTTCTATTTGGGCGAGTAGTTTTTTAACACGTTTTGGAGATAGTGTTTGCATGCCAGAAAACCACGTTTTGCGAACAGGTGCAAAACCGGAAAAACGTAAAACTCCACGAACCCAATTGTTTATATTTCCTCCAAAGAGAATCCATAGGAGTATTGGGTATGAATCAGAAGTGACAATCACCCGCGCACTGCGCCCCTTGAGTCTGCGATACCAGCCGGGAATGAGACCTGTCCGAAAATTATAAGCAAAACCAGGCGTCCAGACACGATCAATCAAACCCTTCATTAGAGCAGGCATATCCGACCACCATATGGGAAATATTGAAACGAAATGTTCGCACCATTTGACGTTCTCTTGGAACATTATGAGATCTGGCTCGAGCGTCTGAATCATTTTGTAGCCATGATGGAGAATTGGATCGAATTTTATTCCGCTTATCTTCATCATTTTCACTTCATGTCCTGCTGATTTCGCTCCATTTTCATAAGCTTTTGCCAAAGCAACTGAAAGAGACTGATCGTCGGGATTACCGACAAAAATAAATATTTTCTTGGATTTTTTCATTCCGTTTACTGTATCAAAAATGGCTTATCTTCGCCATATATTTGAAGCGGTACTTTGTTCCAACAAGCGACTATATGATCTGCATATCTCCAAAGTGCTTCTATTTCTGACGAACCGACAAATTCGCGAGACGAGCCATTGAGCGCTACTTTTATAACATTGGCATAAGCATCGTTCACTTTAGGCACTTTGAATACATCTCTCTTGCCATCTCGATATAAAGTGATGATTTCTTGATCTGGTTGAACATTAAAATGCATTTTTTTGGGGAGACCGTAAACTGCTTTGAATATTATTTCCATAAAAACTTCGGATACCGGCATTTTTTTACCGGCTTCCAAAATCAGAGGCACACCTGCCAGTTTTCCGTATGACAAACTAGTGGTGATTTTGAAAGCTGTTTCAGTTTCTGAATCAACTTTTACACCGGCTTCTTTTTTGTAGCCATCATATTGACCGCGATGAGACAGTTCGCATGTTTTAGCCGGAGGGGTGAGATGTTTTAAAACATCAGTGCGGGCCTCCGTCCATGATTTTTTCGGAACATCAGCGGCGAGTACGGCGAGCATTTCCAATATATGATTCTGACCTACATCTCGAAAAGCACCGACATGATCATATGACGCTCCCCTGCCTTCTATGCCTTTGGTTTCAAATAATCTGATGTGAATTTGTGAAATGTTTTCCCGAGAAAGCAAAAGACTGAAATTTTCTGTGCTTTCGTGCAGATTCATGAGTGTCATCACTGTGTCTTTTCCCAAATAATGATCTATGCGATATATCTGACTTTCATCGAGAGAAGAAAGCAAGAGAATGTCCAGCGCTTTTGCTGATTTTTCATCAGTACCAAAAGGTTTTTCTATGAGCAGTTTTGCACCACCTCGGATCATGATTTTTTCTTTCGCTAGAGATTCTATAACCCGCGATTGATATCGTGGAGCCAGAGATAAATAAACTAAAACTTCTGCGTTTGGATTTTTTTTCTTTAATTTTTCTATTTTCTCGTATAAATTTTCATATCCCGTACCATGCTCTATATCAATCCGGGAATATGAAATCAGTTTTGCAAAATCACTTTTGAAAGAACCGGCGTGTGCCAGAAATTGAGAATCGTTCCAATCCCTCCTAGATACGGCTATAACAGTAGATTTTGAACTAAAAACACCCTGTGTATAGAGAGTTTCCAAAGCTGGAAATATCTTTTTTACAGCCAAATCACCTGTCGCTCCGAACAAAACAAATATTATGGTTTTTTGACTTTTCATAAGACAGGCAAAGTATACAGAAAAATAAAAGAAAAATCCCGCAGACAAAAGTCCACGGGATTCGCTTGGTGTACGGGGCGATACACTATTCCAACCGTTCAAAGAGACGAATAATCGGTCGTCGAAATATGCCGATAAATTCGTCACGATTTCCGAACTTTAAACGGCTGGAAATTTCTTTCCTGCGGAACTGTTTGAGTTCAGATGTTCTGTCAAAAAAATCGATAACTTGCGACTCTTCCAGACCAGCAAGAAACTCAAACTTCATGGTTTCAGGTCTAATTGCTCCTAAATTTGGTGCAAACGTTTTTTCCATCGCTTTCTCTATCCGGTATGACACCGGTTTTGATGCCAAAAGCGACAAATTTGGTTGGACACGAATATTGATTTTTTGCCCAAAAACCGCAGGGAGCATGAACAAAGCGCATGCAAACGCAGTGAGACTTTTGAAAAGAACATTCATTGGTAACTTTTTTAGTATACATTTTCTATAAAAATATGAAAGTGAGTGAATAACCCCACCCATTTTTGCACTCTGCTGGTAATTTAGATACATAGTACTTT
>JBBTTY010000008.1:0-7305 GCA_038063975.1 Patescibacteria group bacterium
CTGCTCAACGGGGCTTTGTTCATCCCCCACTTTTCGCCCTTTTTGGAAACACTTGTGGATATGTCGGCCAACTTCGAGCTTGAGCGCCATGAGAGAATCCAATTCCACCATAGAAGCAATTGCTCGCGTGATGGCTTCGGAATAAGCGATTATAGTTTTTTCCACTTGAGCCGCTCCACCCATATTGAGAAAGAGATATGGGTCTTCCACTTTCCATCTGATTACTTGTTGAATCTTTACTTCAGCGGAGCCGAGGTCTCTTGTTTTTTTCTTTGTAGTTCCGGAAGCTAGCACAGGCACAGTAAGCAGTCCGAGACTTTCGAGTTCATTGTTAGATATATCAGACATTGTTGTTATCCTTTTTTCGAGGTTGTTGATTTCCAAAGTGAAATTTGTCAAAGGGCAGGGAAAAACAAGTGTTTTTCCTGGAACTGTCCTTTTTGGATTCTACGTCTGAATGTATAAAAAGTAAAACTTATAGTATGACGAAATGATAATTACTAAAAAAAAGAGCCCTGGCATTGCCGGGGCTCTTTGCTGTATTTTGTGAAATTTGTTTTACCATTTCTCGACAAAATATATAATATCCTTTTCAGTTTTAATCCGAGCGAATTGAGTCATATCCGCAAGGTTTCTTCTCCCGTTGCTTTCGCTGATAGATCCTTTCAACTGCTTACTTGTCAGTGTTCTTTCTTTACCATAGACGTCTTTGAACGTATATGTGACGCTATCGTCGTTCGGAAGGATTACTATCTGTCTCTTCATAATGAAGATCCAATCGGTCTCTCCGCCGGCTTTCAGGCTTTTGGGTTCAGGAACCACTGGAATTTCAGGTTGTGTGCCGACTCCACTGCCCACAATCCCTTGGTTGTATTTCGGCTCCCCTCCAGACTTATGAGACCTGAATAAAAACCAATAGCCGAGACCGAGAACTAATACAACCAAACCGGCGGTGAGCAATTTCAACGGTGCTTTCATTGCCTGCCACTTGTCGATACCGAGCACCGTTGGTATTTTCGAGAATTTTCCCTTATCGTAGGCGATCATTATGAGAAAGCTGAAGAAGAGAAATATCACTACATAGAACACGATCCACAAGAATGAAGAATTCATGTTTTATGGGTGTTAAACGTTTTTGGTTGGCAACAAACCCTGGCCGATAACTACTGTTGTGGCATGTTGTTGTTTCTCAATCGCTCGAGCCAAAGCAATCGTGCCTGCGTGGGGGTTTCCCCTCACGGCAGCTGTCATTTTTTTGGCAGCTCCCGCTTCGGCATCACCCTTGAGAACAGTCACTTTCGCTTCTGCCGTACCCGTGGCTACCGTCGTATAAGCAGTTGCGTTGGCAACCTTTTTGGCTGCTTTTGCATCTTCTGTGGCGGCGGCGTTTTTAGCTTTGGCGACAAGAATCGTTGCTTCCTTTTCACGTTCCGCTTGATACTTTTTGATTGATGCCAACTGCAAATCATTTGTCGGCTTGTCGATCGAATAGCTAACGAAACTTACGGCCACGATTTTTTGCCCATACATTTCCTCAATACCTGGATTGCCGACATCAGACTTGTTGAGCGTAAAAAAGGTTTCCTGAAAAGAACTCCTTTTTCCGTCCGTTTTTTCAGGTACCTCGGCTTGAAGTACCGTAATGTCGGTGACCTTTCTCTTGCCATTCCAATCGCGAACGACTGCCATTACTTGTCCGCTTAAGGCCGACAACCATCCCGGCGACTTAATCTTGAAAAGGGCGATATCTGCATTGACTGTCTCGGTTGTAATGAGAATGGTCATTGTCAGAGGAACACCCTCGGAAGTTTCGCAACCAGACGCTTGCACAGGGTATTGAGCCCTGAAATAAAGCGAATCGACTATTTCCGAACGCGAGACGATGGAATACTCGGAGTTTTCTTTTCCGGTTTTTTCGTCTTTTTCTTTTGCCCACTTGTTCCAATGGAATTCATAGGAGTGACGTTCAGCCAAAGGCCAAACGCCGAGCCAATAGATTCCTGTACCCCAAAAATCTTTTGGTAAAGGTACATTAATGGGATTGGTTTTTTCATCGTAAACTGCGCCGGTTTCGGGGTGGACCCAAAAACCGTCGATGTTGCCGATGAAACGTGATACTTTTTCAGAATACATCACAACAATAATTTCTCCCGCGGGAACCCGAGTGAAGAAAATATTGTGTGCCGACATGAGATAGCCTGCGAGAAAAATAGTTGGGATTAACATCACAACTATAGCGATAACTAACAGTATATTGTTCATGAACTAGTCTCCTTTTGGTTTGTTTCGAAGAAAGTGAAATCTGTCAAAGGGCAGGGAAAAACGTGGGTTTTTCCTGGAACTGCTCTATCTGGATTCTACGTCTGAATGTATAAAAAGTCAAATATATGAGGTAATAAAAAAATAGAAATAATATAAAAATAAAAAACCACGAAACATTTTTGTGTGCCGTGGTTTCGAATGATCACGATGAAAAATTTTACTTTTCTCGACCCAGCTCGACCTTGGTCAATAGAAGGTGAAGTCGACTAATATTCAGGTCGGTTTTTCTGAAAAAGTAATCGGCACCGTGATTTTTTGTTTCATTTAAACCTCCGGTGATGAGACAAATAAACACTCTTGGATTTTGTTTACGTATAGCATCAAAACGGCTCGGACCCCGACCATCTGGTAAATCGTTATCCGATATCACCAAATCAGGTGAAAAATTTTGCAGAACGGTGTCAACTTTAGCCAAATCACCTGCCGTTTTTATTTCGTGGTCGCCGTGCCTTTTACAGGCTTCAACCAATACATCACTGTATAACACTTCGTCTTCAACAATGAGAATTTTCATAAGAAAGATCTGGCGGTTGTTTGATGAGAAAAGCGGAATACTATCTCTCTTATCATTTTAGCACAAAAAGCGATTTTGTCAAAACTTTCGTAATCCTCCATAACCTTGGCACCACTTTATGGGGTACAGATCAATGGTGCGCGGGAGAGGACTTGAACCTCCATGCCTTGCGGCGCTAGCTCCTAAGGCTAGTGTGTCTGCCATTTCACCACCCGCGCATTTCAAAGCTGAAAGTCAACACATACTTTTCGAGTCTATTCTAACTCAATTCTCCAAAGAATCGAATGAGGTTATTGATATGATCGTCGATGTTTATCTTTAAAGCTTGGCATCCCCGAGTGATCGTGGCACGATCGATCTTGACCGCAAATCGTTCTTCGATGAATCTTTTTTTAATCGAGCTCGCTTTCATGTCTTTGAACGGAATCGGATTGAGCTTGCGATATGCATAAAATAAGCCACTGATCTCGTCGCAGGCCATGAGTGCCGCAGCTAGTTTCGTTTGAGGTAATGTTGTGTAGCCGTTATATCCAAATGCATGGGCTAGAACAGCGTGGATCAAATCTTCCGGATACTCCCATTCTTTAAACCATAACAATGATTCTTTTGGATGTGTGTCAGGGTACTCGCTGAAATCAATATCATGAAGCAAGCCAGTTATATACCAAAGGTCTCTATTTTCATTGTATAATTTTGCGTATCCTTCCATGGCGACAGCAACCATCTTTGAATGATAACGCTGATATTCGTCCTTAACATGTTTTTCTAAAAGTGCTTGGGCCTCTGGGCGTGTCGGGAGACTCATAAAATGATGCTATCAGATTTTCTCTACTCATGCATCATTTTGTTGTTGACCTATAGATCTATTTTTCTGTCCGCCCTACTGGACGATGTTAGAACCGCTATCCTGGGTATTTCAGGGTATTCGCCGTTTGCGGTTGTGAAGTCGTGGTAGGGGGTAACAGAGTGATGCTAGCAGATTTTTTCTCAATTCGCACTGGTATGATAGTATCTGGTCTATGAATAGCAAAACCATTTTCAACATATATTGCGATGAAAGCTGTCATCTTTTGAATGACCATAAAAAGGTCTTTGTGATTGGAGCTATCTGGGTCGAAAAGGATAAGACCCTTCAGATTTTCAAGGAGCTTAGAGAATTGAAAACGAAACACAAACTAGCCTCAGATTTTGAGGCTAAATGGACAAAAATCTCTATAGCTAAGGCTGATTATTATGCCGATTTGATTGGTTACTTCTTTAAAAACAAAAATCTGCGATTTCGTGCCGTTGTAGTGCCGGATAAGGGAGTTCTCAATCATTCCGCGTTCAAGCAGAATCATGACACTTGGTATTACAAAATGTTTTATGTCTTACTGAATGTCATTGTGAATAGGAATACCGATAAGGTCGAATACAATCTCTATTTAGATATAAAAGATACAAAAGGTAATGTAAAAGTGTTGGAACTTAAACGCCTACTCAATATTGCAAGTGTCGAGCAAAATTTTTCTATTCCCAAGGCACAACAGGTTAGATCTCATGAAGTAGAATTGATCCAACTCAATGATATTCTGATCGGTGCTTTGTCCTATGTTCATCGTGGGCTTCATGGTAATGAGGGAAAGAAGAAAGTCATAGAAGTTATTAAGAAAAATCTAGATAAGGGCGATATCTTAACTTCTTCGACTAAAGAGGAGGGCAAATTCAATATCCTTGTATGGAAACCGAAAAAATCATAAATCCTCCTCCCAATCTGATTGTCTTTTCCGGCCATACAGAAGAGTGGGACGCCTATCAGGAGTCTCTTTTTCAAGTTTTCTGTAAGACAATTGTTGAAGCGCGTTTAACATTTCAAGGAATGCCTGTTAATCCGAGAAGATTTCCAGAGGAAAAAGGCAAACACTTTACATTTTGGCATTTGATCTCGGAGGGAGAGAAAGAGGAAGATCGAACACCTGATCTTAGACGATGCGAACGGTTAGATTGGGTCGCTTGGGTTATACAAAACTGCGAATCCAATCCAGATATTTCTTACTGGGAGAGTCGACGAAAAAGGTCAAAGAATTTTGTAATTTGGTATGAAAAAGGCGAGTTTGCTGTAGTTATCGCTAGAAGAAGCAGATATTTTGTACTTTTGAGTGCATATCACGTTATGAGCGGGCATCGAATAAATGCTTTCATACGCGAGAGGGAAGAATACAGGAAATCTCTCAAAAAAAGCTGAAACCGCCCCGTGAGGGGCGGTTTCGGATACTCTTTCTACACATGGTAGATGAGACTAAATTAAGTATATGCTACTTGCGATAGAATTTCAATGAATTGGGGATAACCAATTTTGACCTATAATTTTATGCTTTGTAAGCAAAACACAATGGTTTCTTGTACATTATATTGTGTTATCATCAAATCCTATGAAAAAGATATATCCAAAAAAGTTACAAAAAGGCGATGAAATTAGAGTGATCGCCCCCTCATGTTCAATTTCCATCATTTCACCGGTTAATAGGGAGATTGCGAATAAACGCCTCGAGGATCTCGGGTTTAAAGTAACTTTTGGTAAACATGTTTCAGAAATTGATGAATTTCGTTCTTCATTGATCAAATCCCGAATAGTTGATTTACATAGAGCTTTTTTAGATCCTAAAGTCAAAGCGGTTTTTGTCGTAATTGGTGGCTTCAATTGTAATCAACTTTTAAAATATATAAATTGGGATATTATCAAAAATAATCCCAAAATATTTATTGGTTACTCCGATACCACCGCTTTGCAAGACGCTATTTTTACCAAGACTGGCTTGGTCACATATTCTGGTCCGGCTTGGTCTACTTTCGGTCAGAAACTTTATTTTGATTATACTCTGGACTATTTCAAAAAATGCCTAATGTCTGACGATGCATTTACAATAAAAAATTCTGAAACATGGAGTGATGATCTGTGGTATAAAAATCAAGATAAACGAGAGCTGGTAAAAAATGACGGCTGGTTGGTGATAAATGGAGGGAAAGCAAATAGAGGGAAAGCTTCCGGTATGATACTGGGCGCAAATCTTTGCACTTTGAATTTACTTCAAGGGACAGAATACTTTCCGGATATGAATAATTCAATCTTATTTCTAGAAGATGATAGCGAGTCTAGAGATGTGAGTTTTGATCGCGACTTGCAATCTCTCATCCATCAACCCTCTTTCAAAGGTGTAAAGGGTCTTGTGATCGGTAGATTTCAAAATGCCAGCAATATGACCAACGAAAAACTAGTTAAAATAATAAAAAGTAAGATAGAGTTAAAAAATATTCCCATAATCGCCAATGTGGATTTCGGACATACCAGTCCTATGATAACTTTCCCGATTGGTGGGGAGGTGAGTATAGATATCAAAAAGAAAAGTATTATGGTGAATGAGCATTGATTATAAAAAAATATGAAAATTCGGCCAGAAATACGGAATATTATCGGAAAGTTTTCACTCAAAGAGCCCATATCGGTTGATTCGGTTCTCGTCAACATAGATAACGACCTTTATTTCATCACGGATGGTTCCGGCAAGAAATTCGTGGTTCGTGAGGCAAAAAGAGTAAGAGAAAAAGATTATCAATTTGAAGCGAATCTTTTACATGTTCTTGGTGCCAATAATTTCGGTGCGCCACAACTCGTACCTCTCAAAAATGGCGCATTGTTTGCAAAGACCAAAGAGAATTGGCCAGTCTTCGTTTTTGAATTTATAGAAGGCAAACAATATAAGGTGAGTGATATTAAATTACGTCCGGAGCTTGCTTATTTGGGTGGAAAAACTCTAGGTGAGATGCACGCTATTGCTTCGGTTCATAAAAAGGAGATAGATGAAAATAAGAAAAGAAACGCATTTACAGAAATTGACGCTTTCTTTAAACGAGACTTGGCGAAACTATCATCCATAAACGGTTTTGCTAAGTTTTGTGATGAGTTGAAAGAATTCAAAACAAAGGCCAAGGAATGGACGCAATTTAACCCGGATCTTTGCGGGGCTATCCATAATGATTATGGGCCACAAAATGTTATTTTTGATAACAATGGTTGCTATGTAATTGATTTTGATTGGGCGTGTTGTGGTCCTTTTCTAAAAGATGTGGGGCAGGGCATTGCTCTCTGGGTCCAGCCAAATAATGAAACAGAATGGGATAACGAAATATCCAGAAATTTCATAAAAGGCTATAACGAGACTGCTCCTAAAACCGTTGTTCTCAATTCATCGCTCGCGTTCTGGGCTTGCTTTGCTTGTTTGTCCGACGCATGTACTTTCTTTATTTCATTTCTAGATGGACAATATCCGAATATTAATCTTACTAATATTGGACAGTGTCATAGGTACAAAAGGTATCTCTATTTTGAGAAATATCTATAGAAAATATAGAACAATATATTCTACATCTGTCAACTTTGTCCGCCCTGTAGGGATCGAACCTACGACCTTATCCTTAAGAGGGATCTGCTC
>JBBTTY010000009.1:0-7132 GCA_038063975.1 Patescibacteria group bacterium
TATTTTTCCCATATATACCAATTATATGAGTTGCATTTCAAACAAGAATTTTCAACATGTTCTTTGATAAGTGGAGACTGGTTGAGTTTGGAAAGAGAGATGTGATTGATGTGCTGGGATTTTCCTAAGCAAATCGCATTTTTTAACCAAACTCAACTTCACCATGAAGAGCATTAATGTAGGAATTAAAAATGGTCGCAGCATTCTGTTTCCGATTGGATCCACCGTGTCCGAGCTTCGCAAGCGTCTTGCGGAATACACTCAGGGTCACGATGTCACTCAATTGGACTCAAATGCGGGGGTCATGATCGCTTCTTACGGATTGATCGGCTTGTCGGATTTCTGTGGCGTTTCCGAGAAGTGGTATCAAATGAGTGATAACCAAAAGATCACGGAGGGAATGATGCTACGCATTTTTCCGAAAAACTCCGACAGGTTCTACTGGTTCTTCACTTGCCTCGATCAGGGTGATCCCACACCAGTTTCTTGAGAGTCTGGCTAAATACTCTCTACCAAACCGCATTCGTGCGGTTTTGTTTTGCCTGAAATTTAAATGCAAAAGGAAGTCTGCGAGCGAAGACTTTCGGAGGACGCGAAGGCGTCCGAGAATGAGACGGCTCGTCAGCAGACGGAGACAGCGTGCTCCACGAGCAGACTTCCTTTTGCATTTTTATCTTTTCTTCACAAAAAATTCATAATTTCTTTATCTAGGTTTGTTAGGGTTTAGAAATGCTTTCTTCTGATCAAAGACAAATCATATTAAAATACAAAACTTTTTATCAAAACATTAGAAGTATCAAATGTCCGTATTTCAAGAACGAACCTGTATTTTTTAACAGAAAAGGTTTTAATCATCTTTTACGTAAAGGAAGGGATCCGAGAGCTTTTAATATTTTAATTAAGAGACTTTCACTTTTACCTTATTGTGGGTTTGTTTTAACCGGCAGTCACACCAAAATTAAATATAAAGTCATAAAAGTAAATAATCATACTGCTCACTTTTGGGGATTTAATGCTTTTATAGATGGTAAGTATATGAGACTTGTTGTACGTCAAACAAATGAAGGACGAAAATATTTTTTTAGTCTGTTTCCTATAAAACACTAAACACCCCGTGAGGAGTGTTTAGAAGGGCCTGCCATCAGCGACGCCGATAGATGCATGCTCGTTAGAGTACATCGCAAGCTCTTATATATGATGATAGCAAATCTCTTTTTCCTGTCAACAAAAAAATTAGTTTTTCATCTCGCTAGATAAAGCCTTATTTGTTATAGTATTTCTATGATTTCAAAGGAAGAAATAGTGAAATTAGCCTCTCTTTCCCGACTGAAACTTTCCGAGGAGGAAATTGTGCGTTTTCAGGGTGAAATGGGCTCTATTTTGGCTTATGTGGATAAACTCAAAACTGCTACAAGTGATAATAATGACACCAAAAATGAACCTGTTTCGCCTTCAAATAAAAACGTCATGAGAGAAGACGTCAATCCACATGAATCAGGTATATATACTGACAAACTTATAAAAGCGGCGCCGAGACACGATAATCGATATATAAAGGTAAAGAAAATTCTGTAAGATTCTATGAAAAAAGATTCTATAAAAACTATTGATCTAAAAAATCTCACTATAAAATCAGCTCATTCAGCTTTGATAGGTGGTGATTATACTGTTCGTGAGCTTTGTGAGGCTTATCTTTCGGAAATAAAAAAGAAAGACGGCGATATTCACGCTTATCTCGAAGTTTATGACGATGTTTTGAAACAAGCAGACGAGGCGCAGAAAAAAGTTTCGTCCAAAAATATGCTCGCCGGTATTCCTATGGCTATCAAGGATAATATTTTGATAGAAGGCAGGCGTGCCGGTTCGGCCTCAAAAATTCTCGAAGGCTATATCGCTCCATATGATGCGACAGTTATCAAAAAACTAAAGAAAGCTGGTGTGGTATTCATTGGTCGGACAAATATGGATGAGTTTGCTATGGGTAGTTCTACTGAAAATTCAGCATATGGAGTGACCAAAAATCCGCATGATATGGGTCGAGTCGCTGGCGGATCGAGTGGCGGATCGGCAGCAGCTGTCGGTGGTGGTTTGGTACTCGCCGGTCTCGGTTCTGATACAGGTGGTTCTGTGAGACAGCCTGCGAGCTATTGCGGTATCGTCGGTTTAAAACCCACTTATGGTTCAATTTCTCGTCATGGACTGATGGCTATGGGATCCTCTCTCGATGTCATAGGTCCTCTCACAAAAACCGTCACAGACGCAGAAATACTTTTTAATTGTATGAAAGGCAAGGATCGTTATGACAGCACTTCGATTGACGTAGATATAAAGGATAGTAGTTCAAAAATTTTAGGTGTGCCTAGGCACTTTCTCAAAGGTGATGGTATAGACTCTGCTGTCATGAAATCCTTTGAGCGGTCAATAGAGAAATTTAAATCACTAGGATATCAGATTCGCGATATAGAATTACCGAATATAGAATATTCTCTGGCAGTTTATTATATTCTCATGCCGGCCGAAGCCTCAACCAATCTCTCTCGTTTTGACGGCGTAAAATATGGTCTGCATAGAGAAGGAAAAAATCTTTTGGAAGATTATCTCCTCACACGAGCTTTTGGCTTTGGCAGAGAAGCTCGTCGTCGAATCATGCTTGGCACATATGTTCTCTCAAGTGGTTACTATGATGCTTATTATAACAAAGCTACCGCAGTACGAGAGCTTTTAAAATCTGATTTCGCTAGAGCCTTTCAGACCGTAGACGCTATTCTTACCCCTACAGCTCCGGCCGTGGCATTTAAAATCGGAGAAAAAATGGCTGATCCGGTTTCTATGTATCTAGAAGACATATTTACTGTTACTGCAAATTTGGTAGGCGTGCCAGCCATATCAATTCCTGCCGGAAGCAAAGACATTGGAAGCAAACAACTTCCCATAGGTTTCCAAATAATTGCCTCTCACGGTCGTGAAGATATCCTCTTTGCTCTCGGAAAACAGTTTTTAAATGAGTCTTAAACGAGGTAGAATAGCAGTAGTAATAAAAAGATATGGACAGCATAAATTTTCTCAATCTCGAGTACATTTACCTGCGCATTTTTGACGCCTTCAAAAATTTTGACATTATAGCCATCCTCAACACCTTTATTCATTGGATAAACACTATAAAGCCATACACCATCGTTCTCACCGTTTTTCTATTATACATATTTTTTTATTCGATCATAAGACTCCGGCAGGTTGAAAAAGAAGAAGAAAGAAAATTTCATTCGAGCATTGCCTTAAAACAGGTCACCAATATTTCCGCAGATCAAGATACGGAACTCAATGATAAGTGGCTCAAGGTCCAGACTCATATAAACTCAGATAATCCTGCGGAATGGCGGTTGGCTATTCTAGAGGCGGATATCATGCTTGGCGATATTCTGGAAAAAATGGGCTATCAAGGCGATTCAATAGGAGATAAATTAAAAAGCGTAGACAAAAGCGATTTTTTGACTCTGGATTCTGCCTGGGATGCTCATCGCGTACGAAATCAAATAGCCCATGAAGGCGCTGATTTTCAATTAAACGAGAGGGAAGCAAAGCGCGTCATTGAGCTCTACAAAAAGGTTTTTGGGGAGTTTTATCACCTATAAATTTGCTATACACAGGGTGTTTAGATATTAACATTTTTGCTTGCGAGCGCAATTTAGATGTTGTATACTGTGATAGTTAAGTTATAGCGGGGTAGAGCAGCCTGGTAGCTCGTCAGGCTCATAACCTGAAGGCCGTTGGTTCAAATCCAACCCCCGCAACATTTAAATAAAGTAAAAACGCCCAGTGGGGCGCTTTTACTAATCATTATAGTTGTACACATAGATAATACGTGGCTCTGGGGATTTTCTTTCACTTTTGGTATTTGCCTTGGAAAAGGAGGCGTGTTGTGATATCTTGTTACAGAAACAGCAAAATATATGTCGGCGTAGCTCAGGTAGTTAGAGCATAGCACTCATAAAGCTAAGGTCGAAGGTGCAAGTCCTTCCGCCGACACAAATTTGGTTTTTTTCTTTGAAACCCGACAAAATTATGTATAATAACCCTTGCATGCGGGTGTAGCTCAGTTTGGTTAGAGCGCTTCCCTGTCACGGAAGAGGTCGCGGGTTCGAACCCCGTCACTCGCGCAGAATGCCGTTGTAGCTCAGTTGGTAGAGCACGTCATTGGTAATGACGAGGTCAACAGTTCAATCCTGTTCAACGGCTCCCGGATTGATTTTTGTGAAAGAATCCGCCACCTTAGCTCAGCTGGTAGAGCAATACTTTCGTAAAGTAGAGATCCTCGGTTCGAGTCCGAGAGGTGGCTCCAAAACTTACAAATCAGTTATAATAAATATATGTATGACTTTATAAGTAGTATAGGAAATATCATAGGGGAGTATTTAAACAAACTTATCGATCTCTGTTTTGGCGAGAAAAAAGAAAAAATAAAACCATCCATAGATGTGAAATTGGTGGATTTATCCAAACCATCGACCTGGACCAGAAAGAAGAAATAAAATGAACAAAAGTTTACAGAGAGTTCTAGAAATTGAAAAATTAATAACAGATCAAGCTTTTTGGGAAAATAAAGATCGTGCTCAAACTATCTTGAAAGAATTAAACAGTCTCAAAGCCGAAATTGCCGAAGTTGAAAAGTTTGAGAAGGGGAATGCTGTTATAACTATCTTTTCCGGTGCTGGGGGAGATGATGCCGAGGATTTTTCACGAATGTTACTTGAGATGTATATGAAATATGCCGACAAAATAGGTTGGACAATACATTTTATACACCAAAATCATAATGATCATGGAGGTTATAGAAATGTAACTTTTGAAATAATAGGCAAGGGAGCTTATGGAAATTTGAAAAACGAATCAGGTGTACATCGTTTGGTTCGTATATCGCCTTTTAATGCCAAAAAAATGCGTCATACTTCTTTTTCTCTTGTAGAAGTTATTCCGAAATTTGAAAAAATAGAACATATGCCGATTCCGCCGGAAGAAATCAGAATTGAATTTGCCAGATCGTCTGGTCCTGGCGGGCAAAATGTAAATAAACGTGAAACCGCCGTGCGGCTAGTTCACATACCCACAAAAATCGCCGTACATTCAGATTCCGAACGTTCACAGGGGCAAAATAGGGAACAGGCCATGAAAATTTTGACAGCGAAACTTTATAAATTGCGTGAAGATGAAAAAATTGCTCGTGAAAAAGGCGCTTATATATCAAAAACCACAGACATAGAATGGGGCAATCAAATTCGTTCTTATGTCCTGCATCCTTATAAAATGGTTAAAGACCATAGGACAGGTGCGGAAACTTCAAATGTAGATGGCGTTTTGGAAGGGGACATAAATCTCTTTTTGGAGGCCGAAGGAGGGCTGTAGTAAAATCATTTTTGTGGATAACTTTTCTCCATATTGATACTGTTATTTTGGCTATAAATAAGGCTTATTTTGGAAACTATCAAAAGGCCGTACGAAAAGCTTGACTTTTGTGTACGTTATGGTGTATAATGTAAGGGTAATAGACCTTTGTAAGAAGAAGGAATCAGATGCGAATTTCAAACCATAATTGAATTTTGTGGATTGAAGTTCGCATCTGATTGTACGCCACAACCATTCCAATACGGAATGGCGGTTCGCAACAGGTTCGATTATCAAAATGGAAAAAATCACCACTGGTCAGGTTGCGGAAATGATCGCTATGTTCGCCAAGAAACTCCCGTTCGATATGCCAAAAGCTATCGCGCAGAAGTGGATTGACGATCCGGACAGTTTCGAATCGACTATCGCTCTGGCGCTCGGTGCCAATGATACCTCGTGTTCTGATAGCTCGGATCAGATCGACGGTTGGAAAACTTTCTACAAAAAGTTTTTCAACATCGACCTCGACATGACCGGAGTTAAAATCCCGGCCAAAGTCGAAGGCTTCGACCGACTCATCATCGTGGCCAAAGGCGTATCCATCAACCAAGTCTATGAGATTGGGAAGAAAAACTTCCCCTCGTGGAAATGGTGCGACGGCGACATTGAGAGCCAGATGCAGGCTTCAGAGCGCGGAAAGGTCAAAGAAACCTACGCGATCTGGGTCCATGACGAGCAAGAGGCCGACAAAGACCTCCTCGGCAAGTCGGCGGAAGATATCAAAAATCCGCAAGACACCGAAAACTTGCTCGAACGATTGCTCCACGGTTTCAAGTATTGGAGTGAAACGGGTGAGCATCTCGACAGGAAGACTTACACATTGTGTGTGGCTTCCCGGTATTCCGCTGGCGATGTGCCGTACGTCAATCGCTACGACGACGGCGACGTGAGCGTCGGCAGGTTCAATCCACAGATTCGCAATGCGTTTATCGGGGCTCGTCGAGCAGTTCGGGTCGGGTAACCTTGTTCCTTCGGGACTTGTACCCTTCTCTCGGGGCCGAATCAAACTTGTTTTGATTCGGCCCTTTTCTTTTGTATAATTTGTATGGCTGTTAAATTGATCCTAATGGATAACAATTTGCCAAATTATAGAAACTGCCTGCTTTATTTATACTACGCATGCTCTACCACATGGAACACAGAAAATTTTGAAAAAGATTTTTGGTGATACGGAAGGATAAAGCAGACGAGATTCCCGGTATTCCGATGGCAATGTGCCGAACGTCAATCGCAACAACGACGGCAACGTGAACGTCAACAGGTACAATCCACAGAATCGCAATGCGAATATCGGGGCTCGTCGAGAAGTCTCTCGCAAAACAATCCGCTTATTTTATGGGCGGATTTTGCGTTGCTATATAATCTATCCATCGGCTGGTCATTCTTGAAATTTCTTGAAGTGATTCCTGCCAGCGCAGATATTGATTTTCTGTCAGCGTGCCTATTTCATATGTTACACGAACGAGTTGTTTTATGATTTCAATTTTTGTACGGGCTTTTTCCAGAATCGGTAGTTTAACCGATGGTTTGGCATATTCCGCTTCAATTAAAATAGTGAACGTTTCAAGGAGTACCACTTCTATTTTCGCAAAAATACCAAGTTTGTCCCGTTTGGAAACTTTTCTGCTCCCGAGATAAACTTCTTTATATAAATTTCTCACAGCATGAACTACAAGAACATCAGAATCGACGC
>JBBTTY010000010.1:0-40116 GCA_038063975.1 Patescibacteria group bacterium
ATTTTTCCCATATATACCAATTATATGAGTTGCATTTCAAACAAGAATTTTCATTTTTGCGCCCAAAGGTCTAAAAAGCTTTTTCATGTCTATGCCTCTTTGGATAAAAGAAAAACTATTCATGCGTGGAAATATCTGGAAGGAGCTTGAAAGGGTTAATGGAGGAAAAATTATTAAATATCCGCCACTTCTCTTTACCGAACATCATCTGTCGCACGCGGCGAGTGCTTTCTATCCATCACCATATGAGAAAGCGGCTATTCTCACTGTCGATGGCGTGGGCGAGTGGGCTACGACTACGATATGCAAAGGAGAGGGAAAGGACATTACCATCCTCAAAGAAATGCATTTTCCGCACTCTCTCGGCCTTCTTTATTCTGCTTTTACCTATTATTGCGGATTCAAAGTCAACAGTGGTGAATACAAATTGATGGGCCTAGCGCCTTATGGTCACAATGGAAGTGCCAGAGTTTTAGAATTCAAGAAAAAGATTCTTGAAGACTTGATAAGTCTCAAAGATGACGGTTCTTTGACCTTGAATATGAGTTATTTTACATTTGCCACAGGTGATCGAATGTGTGATGACCGAAAATGGAGCAATCTTTTTGGTATACCTAGACGTCCAGCCGAAAGTCTCTTGACCCAAGAGCATTCGGATATGGCGCTTGCTATACAGGAAGTGACAGAGGAAGCCATGATCCGTCTCGCAAAAACTGCGAAAAAACTGACGAATACCGATCATCTTGTTATAGCTGGCGGTGTAGCTCTCAATTGTGTGGCTAATGAGAAAGTACGCGAGGCTGGAATATTCAAGGACGTTTGGATCCAACCCGCAGCTGGTGACGCCGGCGGCGCTTTGGGCGCGGCCTTGGCCGGGTATCATATTTGGGCGAACGAAAAGCGTATAGTTTCCAATAAAGGAAGTGACGGTATGCAAGGATCTTATCTCGGTCCTGAATTTTCTGATATAGACACCATGCGTGTCGTGAGGAAATATGACGCATCGTTCAAGAAATATGATAATTTTGACGATCTTTTGAATGATGTTGCTGGTTTTCTTTCTATGGGGTCTGTTGTCGCTTGGATGCAGGGAAGAATGGAGTGGGGTCCTCGCGCTCTCGGTAACAGGAGTATTTTGGGCGATCCACGAAATCCGGATATGCAAAAAAAACTCAATCTAAAGATAAAACAGCGTGAAGGTTTCAGACCGTTTGCTCCATCAGTGCTCACTGAAGACGTCTCACAATATTTTGAAACAGACAAATTTTCTCCTTACATGCTTTTTACTGCACCTGTCAAAAAATCCAGAAGGAAGCCCCTTGCTTCAGTTTACAAGCCTCTATTCGAGAGACTTTATACAGAGCGATCTGATCTTCCGTCCGTGACTCACCTCGACTATTCAGCTCGTATTCAGACTGTTTCGAAAGAAACAAACGAAAAATATTGGAAACTCATACTTGCCTTCAAGAAAAAAACCGACTACAGTGTCATTGTCAATACTAGTTTTAATGTACGCAACGAGCCTATTGTCTGTAGTCCGGAAGATGCTTATCGATGTTTTATGTCAACAGAAATAGATTATCTCGTTATCGGTAATTTTGTTTTTGATAAAAAAACTCAACCGAAGTTTCCAAAAGGTACATTTGATCTGAAATTCAATGAATTGGATTAGAAAATATATTGCCAATATCGCACTAGTAGTCGCGAGTATACTCATGACTTTAGTTGTAATTGATTTTGCACTATATTTTACCCAAAAGAGATCATCAATCACCAAACTAGTCTATCCTCGTTTCTATTTTGTGAAAGATTCGGAGCTTGGACATGACATATCTCCAAATTTTGCCACAACAACTCATTTCTTTGAGGACTTCTCCTATCCTATTTGGTCGAATGATCTTGGTTGTTTTGATACTGATTATGTTGGCGAAACGCCTTATATATATATGGCTGGCGATAGTCTCACTTGGGGATTTAGCCCTTTTGACGATATGTGGGGGAAGAGGCTGGAAACATTATTGGGAATGCGGACTGTCAAATGTGGAGTGACTGGAGGCTACGGCACCAAACAAGAACTTATAAAAACAAAGAGAAGTCTCTCACGTTTACCGTCACCTAATCTCATTATCGTAGGATATTTCGAGGGTAATGATGTCATTGAAGACGCTAATTTTCCCAGCAATACTGTTTACAATGGGTACTTAGTCAGAAATCTTGCCAAAGATGGAGTGAGTCAAGCTTTAGCAGAAGAAAAATATGCTCGTTTTGATAAATATTGTACTATAGAAATCTTATTACATCCGATTATACAGAGGACGAGATGTTTACTTAGCAATCATTCGGTACTCTACAATCTCGTCAAGAAAGATATTCGTAAGGCACTTATTTCTTTATTTCCACAGTCGACACTCATAAATTCAGGTTTGATTGCGCGGGAAATAGTCTTGCCGGATGCGAGATCAGAGACGGAGTATAAAAAACATCTCGATAACGTTTTAGATTTCAAAAAATTGGCTGTAGAAGAGAATTCAAAGTTGTTGTTTGTTCTCATGTCCGGTGAAAATGAAAAATTAAAACTTTTTCTCGATAGGGAAGAAATATCTTATGTGGATTTCCATCCAATTTTTGAAGAGTACTCAAAAATAAAATCTTTGCGTTGGAAAATAAATGGTCACCACAATATCGATGGTAATCATCTACTTGGTTTTGTAGTCTCCAAATTTATTATTGAAAACGACTTAGTTTCAGTCGTCAACAAAACAGAATCCCTTATGATGATAGATAAGGGAATGAAAGAAGAATTCAATGTTGCACTCAATAACTAAAAATCATCGTTTACCAGCAATCTCTGCTTGTAGACTTGGGGCTTGTATAGACGACAAGATACTTCTTCTTTTTTATTACATGTCAAAAGTGAAATATATTCTTGTCGAAGTTCACACCTATAGCACGGGCAAAACTTTGGACGATTTCATAACTCTCTGTCCGGGCTTTAAGCTCCTAGAAATTGACAAAAATCCCTATACACCAAAGGTGACCATATTGAAGCTTGTAAATGAAAAAATAAACACTGTATTTCACAAGTGATCAAATTAGACATGTTGGATGAATTTCAGGCTATAAAAGAATGAGCTTTCTTTTTTACTGGTACATTATTTTCATCGAAATCGATATATTGTTTATTTCGTGTCATAAATATGATCGGATACGTGAACAAAAAGAGTTTATTCCAACTTTCAGGCGTCAATGATTTTAACCAGAAAAAAAGTTTAACTATGGCATTGAGTAATCCTTTTGGTTTCGATAACATCAATTGCTCTCTTCTATATTCTCCCATAAATCTATTGCTCAACTGCGTCTCGAGAATTCTAAATCTGGCTATTCGCTTGTCTATTGACCAGAGAGGTGCATGTTTGGCGAATTGTAACCACAGATAATAATCTCCAGCCAGACGCAGGCTCTCATTAATCGGTCCGGCTTTTTTCCAGAGCGATGCCATCCAAAAAACCGATTCTTGAGGAATAAAAGGAGCATTTCTACCATATATACCACTTTCTATCCACATTTGATTGTATATAAAACAAGGCCAGGTTTCAGTTATCTGCGATGTAGCGTCTATGAAAGAATTGTTTCCTTTTAACCACTCTATGTCCGGATATCTTTGAAGCACTTTGGCGATGGTCGCAAATGCTTCTGGTTCATATACGTCGTCCGAATTTATATACGCATAAACATCTCCAGTCGCCTTGATGAAACCTTTGTTTATGGCATCATACATACCGTTATCTTTTTCTGAAATCCAGGCATATGTCAACTTATTACATTTTATCGGATACTTTTTCTCAGCGAGAAGTATTTCATATTTCTTAATAATCGTAAGAGTGTTATCGGTCGATTTTCCGTCCACAATAATGTATTCAATCTCAAAATCACCCTCCTGTGAAAGGACACTTTCAATTGTTTCGCTTATATATTTTTTACCATTGAATACGGGTGTGACAATGCTGAATTTCATCAGGATATTAGTGTATAATGCAATCTATTATATTTCGGCATTATACCATGAAGATTTTTGAAAAAGATGGAATACCATTTTGTTATGATGCTCTCATTTTTTAGACAGCAACCTAAACCCACGACCGTGAGGTCGGGGAGGTTCACAATGCCTGTGGATGTCTTTATTCTAAGTTTTGCAATCTATGGACTTTTCTCTATAAAAAGAGATAATACTGCCATTGCCAAATTGAAATGAAGCTTTCTATCGTTGTCCCCGTATTCAATGAAGAAAAAACGATTGACGAGATACTCTCGCGTATTTTTGATGTGAAAATCCCGAGCTGGACCACGGAGGTTATTGTTGTAGATGACGCTTCCAGCGACAGGACGTCCCACATACTCAAAAATTACGCTCATAAAATCAAGGTCATCACTCATGATCAAAACAGAGGCAAGGGCACGGCGGTTACTCACGGCCTGAAAGAAGTTACAGGCGACTACATTTTGATCCAAGACGCCGATCTCGAATATCATCCGAGAGAAATTTCTTCACTCATTGCGGCGATCGGAAAAAATAACGCTCGTGTAGTCTATGGCTCGCGCAATCTCCACCATGAAAAGAGAGAAGGCTTCATATTTCAGAGGCTCGGCGTATGGATCATAACGAAACTAATAAATTGGATGTATGGAGCGCGACTCACAGACGTTTGGACTTGTTACAAGCTCTTTCCAAGGGATGTAAAGAAACATTTTGTGTCAGGCAGATTCGAAGCGGAGCTCCTCTTTACTTCCGCTCTCCTGCGAGGAGGACATATCATAACGGAAGTGCCTATTTCGCATGCTCCTCGCGTTGCGAATGAGGGTAAAAAGATCCGCTATCGCGACGGTTTTCGTGCCATCCGATTACTCTTTGCTGACAAGCTCGTCAATTTGCGCAAACCGCAAGCTAGAGAAACAAACGATCACTCTCATATAATTTGTTGCCCATTTTGCAAAGCAGATCTCCTCAAAAATCCATCTGGTCTCGTATGCAAAACCCATGGGCCTTTCACCATAGACAGTTCGCACCGACCTATTCTCATAGAACGAGAAATCTATGAGCGAAACAGTTCACAACACGAATCGGGAGTGACATGGCTTAAGTCTTTTTTAAAGCAATGGCCCGATCTCTATCATGCGGTTTGGCACTACGCTTGTCCGGCGATGATGCTCGTAAACGGACCGCGCATGATTTTGGATAGAGTCAAAGAGGGAAGCGTCGTCATAGATGTCGGCTCCGGTCCCGAGAGGTTGGGTCGGGAATTCATAAACATAGACATCTTTCCATTTCCCGAAGTGGATATTGTCTCTGATGCCACGCAATTGCCCTTCAAAAATAATACTCTCGATGGCGCTGTCTCGGAGTCTCTCTTTGAGCACGTGCCTGATGCACATCTCATCGCTCGCGAAATGGTGCGTGTGGTAAAGCCAGGCGGATACATATATGTGAGCGCACCTTTCATACATCCATATCACACATCTCCAGACGATTTCAATCGCTGGACGCTATCTGGTTTGAAACACATGTTCGAGGACCTAGAGATTGTAGAAGCGGGCGTGCGTTCCGGCCCTTGGAGCGCTTTTCTCCTCTTTTTTGCGTATTGGCTTGGTGTTATTTTTTCCTTTGGCTCGCGTCGTATTGCGCCTTTTCTCGCTCATATATTCATGCTTGTCCTCGGTCCACTCAAATATCTTGACATCATCTTTATCCATATGCCCGGTTCCGAAACTGTGGCCACGCATCTTTATATTTTAGGACGGAAGAAATAAAAAACGGCGCCATTTTTCACGTCGGGCATCTCGGGGATAGATGCTGTGTTCAGTATTGGTTTGAATCTTTTTGAACGATTTTGTATAAGTCTCATAGACTCATACATTACAGGGGCAAGACCTTTTTGAAAAGTTCTTTCATATAATTAATGTTTTGAAAATTCGTTTTGCTCTGCTATTATAATATCAATTTGATGTTCAAGCTTGTTAAGTATTTATTTTTTGGAAAAAAAATATTTCAGCCGTTATTCCGGAAATTGTTTTTGGTGTCTCTTGAAGGCATGAATATAGGCAAAGGAGGAAGTGATATGAATGAAAATGGCGAAAAGTTCGCTATAAAATATACCCTAGGAAATATCACAAATCCAATAATCTTTGATGTAGGAGCGCAGGGAGGGAATTATTCTAGAGAAGTTCTGTCTTTTACAAAAGGCAAAGCGCAGATTTATGCCTTTGAACCGAATAAAAAAGACTATGAAAAATTGCGAGAGGGTTTGTGTGAGTGGGTACATTTGATTAATTGTGCTCTCGGAGATTCTATCGGTAGATTGACTTTGTTTTCTCCAGAACATGCGAGAGGACTCAGTTCTTTCCATAGAAAAGAGGTGGGTTTTACAGAAAGTGAAGAGGTCAGTGTGCGAACCATTGATGAGTTCTGCCAATCGGGCGAAATAAAGGAGATTACCTTACTTAAACTTGATGTTGAGGGTCATGAGCTGATATGTCTCAAAGGCGCCCAGAAAATGCTTCCGAATATCAAATATATCCAATTTGAGATAAGTATCGCCAGTCGAGATGCCCGTGTTTACTTCAAAGACATATACAGATTTCTTTCAGACTATAAAATTTTCCGGATTTTGAGAGATGGATTAGTTGAAATAAAAGATCCCGATAAATTATCCGAAATTTTATTTACGACTAATTATCTTGCGGTGAGAAAAAATTAGAACTTTTTCTCTTAAAATGTATATTCCGGGAAGCCCCAATTTTTTGAATTTGTCTTGCACGGCACTTTTATGAAGGTGTTTATGCGGTTTATCCAGTTGTCGCCATAATTATCGTTTCGTGCAGTTACTACGAATGAAATATAGAGTTTTTCCATTTTTCATCAAAAAAATTACTATCTAAACTTAAGGGAATTTTCATCTTTTGGTGTAGTCCATTCGCCGGATTCGGGCACGAATTTTACAGGAACAGTTTGGCATACAAATACAGTACGGAATTTGAATACATAATGTTCTTTTACTTCAAAACCAGCGACATTGAGCAAAGACTCTATGCAACTCGGTGTCATACCCCAGAACCAGTTGGCATAGCCCTCTTCTGGCTCATAAGGGCCCGTAATCGCTCTCTGAGTGCCAATACCCCTAATCCAGATCTTTCTTTGACTTTCAGATAAGTAAGGATAGAAAACTGCAACATTCTTCATTCCGGGTATATCCGGTATTGAGGCCGTATTGAGTATTAGTGTTTCTTTGGTGATGGTACGCAATCGCATGAGCATATGAATAGGGTCTGGAGTGTGGTAGAGAACACCTGAACACAAAACTACATCGCACCGGCCGATTTTTTTTATTGTTTCTCCAGAATTGATATCGCCTTGTATGAATTCCGCTTTTAAATTGCGCTTTTCTTTTTCTTCTAAAAATTCTCTGGTCACGGGGTAAACATCAACAGCGACAGATCGTGTTGCGCCACTTTCCTCTGCGGCAAATGTGTGGAGTCCGTGTGTTCCCCAGAGAGCACCTATATCAGCGAAAGATTTGTTTGGCGTATATTTTTTTACGAGCTGTATGTTATCAAAAGAGTCGCTTATAATATCTTTGCCAAAAAAAACTTTGCTAGTTTTGCGGATAATACGTTTGAGTAGTCGATTATTGATGGTTTGAACAAAAAATTTGTAAAACATAAAAATTATTATTACATACTCTTTAATACTGTGCGAGAGCAGTATATTTATTCTCAAAAAATTTTGTTTTGTCACTGTAATATTGCCAATCCATGGCTTCATTCTTGAATATGATATGGGGAATGTTCCCATACCACGATGCGAATGATCCAAAACTTGAATCTGACCCGAGTATCACATCGGTTTGTGATAGAAGGAATAGATCCATAACAGCATTTTCTTTTGAAATGTATATATTCAGGTCTTTATAAAGTGTTTCATTGATTGAACCATCTGATGTTATGAGAAAAAGTGTTTTATTTATATCGAGTGACTGTTCACGAATATATTCATTAATAATAGTGCGTACACGATCTTGGCCCACAAAGAATTTTCCACTTTTGAAAATTTTATAATCTGCCTGGCGAATATGTATACCAATGATCTTTTCATAATTGGTACGTAGGGGAGTTATGATGGTATCAAGCCGTTTTTTTATTTTATAATTAGGTGCGAATGCTGTATAAAGTTTATCACGAAATTTTTCAAGACCAGCAGGATTTCTAAAAAGCCAACCACATAAATAGAGTGTATTACAGTTAGCAAAACGATCAACTAGAGGTAATATCGGTGAAAGATAAGTCGCTTTATTTAGAGTGTTTTCTGATGAGAATACACATCGTGAATTGATCACAGCGATAACTTTTGATTTAAAGGCGTATTTAGCACGACCCCATTGATTTATGATGTGTGATCTTCTTCTGGGGGTCTGAAAAAAAAGAGAAAAGAGTCTTGTTGTCAGACTCTCATTAGGTAGAAACTTAAAAAAAGAGTGATATTCAAAGAACGAAGGATTTTTTACAAGAACTTTTGCTTCAAGACCAAAAGCATATATACTCAAATAATTCCATAGTTGATTTGCAAGCTCTCCACCACCGTGTTTTAAAATGACTATTTTTTTCATCTAATTTATCTAAAGATTTTTGTAATTCATATTATTTACGAATAATATATCAGTAATGAAAAGTATCGAGTATCTTATAAAAATATTTTTTGCAGAAAAAATAGAATTTAGGCATTTTTTTGTTTATATATTGGACTAATTTTATTTTTGACTTAAGTCTATAAATAGATCTTTGATCAATTCTTCTGCCCCCCATATCTCTTTAATAATCTTTTTCTTTCTCTCATTAAAAATTTATCAGAAAGTAAGGTAGATTTAGAATTTTCCCAAACCCTGAAATTGGATAATACATGAGGCACATAAGATGTTTTTCCAATTTTGCTAATTTTAAGCCACAAATCAAGATCTGCCGCATATTCAAAACTTTCATCTATAAAACCGACTTTATCCAATATTTTTTTTATGAAAAAAGTTGAGGGTGAAAAGATAACATTTTTTATTTTCAATAAATCAACAAAAGAGGTCTCGGTTGAGTATTTCAGATCTTTTTTATCTTTAGAATAATAAAAGTAGCAATCTCCATGTACTAGAACAATAGAGCTATCTTCTTGAAATCTTTTTAAAACTATATCAAAAACATTTGGTTCGTAAAAATCATCAGAAGCGATATAAGCCAAAATATCACCCTTAGCTTCTTTGAATCCTTTATTAAGTGCATCTACAGTCCCATTGTCTTTCTTTGACCACCATCTGAATTCTATACCCATACATTTTATTGGAAATTGATTTTTCTTCAATATTTGATCGTATTTTTTTATTATTTCCACACTTTGATCTTTTGAACCACCGTCCGCTATTATATAGTCAATATAAAAGTTTCCTTTTTGAGAAAGAACGCTTAGAATGGTTTCCTCCAAGAAAGGACCTTGATTGTATGAAGGGGTTACTATTGTAATTTTTTGCATTATTTTTATATTATGCAGTTAGGTGTCGATTATAGCACCAAATTTTTTAAAGTGTTATAATGAGCCTCTATTACAACGTAGTTTAGGTATTTTTTTGTAAAATTAGCCATCATAAAATGTCGATAATCGTAAGAATTCAAGGTGGCACAGGGAATCAACTTTTTCAATACGCATTCGCTCGTGGGATTGCGAGTCGTCTCGGAGTTGATTATTTGATAGATAGAAAAGTTTGCGATAACGCTTTGTGGGATCCACACAAAATACATAGAAAATATTCTTTAGATTTATTTAACACAAAAATAAAATTTGCCGAGGATAATGATATGTGTGGTTTTATATGGCTTAGAAAACATCATAGATTATTTGACAGCTTCCATAGATTAATTAGAGGTAGAAGATTGTTTCTACCTTTCTATTACAAAGAACAAACATTTGCGTATAATCCAAATGTGTTAAAAAGGAAAGACAATACGTATTATGATGGTTATTGGCAAACCGAAAAATATTTCAAACATATAGAAGACGAAATCAGAACCGAAATCACATCCCAAAAACCTCTTTCATTACAAAATAAAGCAATTCTTGAAGAAATTAAAAAAGTAAATGCTGTCTCACTTCATGTGAGGCGAGGAGATTATGTTACCGATCCAGTGGCAGTTGTTCATCATGGGGTTTGCTCTCCTGAATATTATAAAAAGGCAATTGCATATATAGAAAAAAATGTTTCTAATCCACATTTCTTTATATTTTCTGACGATTTTCAGTGGTCGGTCGAAAATTTCAAATCACTCAAACACCCGATTGTATGTGTACGAGGAAATGAAGCAAGCGACTATGAAGATCTCGCTTTAATAAGAGAGTGTAAACACCACATAATATCAAATTCCAGTTTTGGTTGGTGGGGTGCATGGCTTAATCCCAGTAAGAACAAAATAGTTATAGGACCAAAAAAATGGTTCAAAGGTCTTGATAAGGTGGATATAAGTGATATATTTCCAAGTAATTGGATAAAATTTTAGAAATTATGTGTGGAATAATCGTTATTACTGGAAAGAATATTGATAAAATAGAAGATACTGAAATAGGTATTATGCTCTCATGTCTCTCATTACGTGGTCCTGACGAGCGTAATTTTGCTAGATTTAATGAGTCAATACTCGGACAAACCCGTCTCTCTATTGTTGATATAAAAGAAGGCCATCAACCAATGCGTGATAATGCAGGGGCATTTACTATTGTTTTTAATGGAGAAATATATGGATATAAGGATTTGCGTGATGATCTTATTAAAAAAGGACATAAATTTAGTACGAATTCCGATACAGAAGTTATTCTCAAGTCTTATATGGAATATGGAAAGGATTGTATGCGACATATTGATGGTATGTTCGCCTTTGCTCTTTGGAATGATGAAAAAAAAGAACTTTTCGTAGCACGTGACAGATTTGGTAAGAAACCTTTTTATTACACTTTTATTGATGAAGTTTTTTTTGCTACGTCGGAAATAAAAGCTCTTTTTGCCACTGGTCGCATAAAAGGTCAAATTGATTGTGATGCGCTTGACGACTATCTACGTCTCACCTATGTTCCGCCAAATAAAACGATATACAAAAATATAAAAACTTTACTTCCAGCTCATGCGGGAATAATTAAAGATGGAAAAATAGAAATATGGAAATATTGGGAATTAAAAAAACAAGAACTTGATATTTCATATGAAGAAGCAAAAATCAAAATAAAAAGTCTTTTTGATGAGGCGGTAAAAAAACGAATGATTGCTGATGTGGAAATTGGATCTCTATTATCCGGTGGTGTTGATTCGACCATAGTTACCCTCTATGCTCAAAAATATTCAAAAACTCCGATAAAGACATTTTCAGTTGGGTATGAAGGTATCAAAAACGAACTGCCATTTGCTTTCGAAGCGTCTAAAAAAATTGGTACTGATCATTATACTCTCGATATAAAATCAAATTTGATAGACGAGCTTAAAAAAATAATTGAATACATGGATGAACCACATGCTGATTCATCAAATTTTCCTCAACATATGATATCCGAGTTGGCATCTTCAAAAGTAAAAGTGGTTCTTTCTGGCGATGGCGCTGACGAACTATTTATGGGTTATGGTTGGTATCAAAAATATTGGCATACGCCACGTTGGAAAATATCGAGACTTTTTAGTAATTCTTTTAAAGCTCAACAAAAGGAAATAACCGTATTTGATAAAAATAAAAGACAAAAACTATTAAAAGAAAAAACATTAGAAAATGAAGCTTTTGAAAATGAGGTTGTAAAAAATATTTCTAATCCTATAGAAAAAATAAACGCTTTTGACCTATGTGTATATTTATCTGGTCAACTTCTCACAAAAATAGACAGAACCAGCATGATGCATTCCTTGGAGATTAGATCACCTTTTCTCGATACAGCTCTCGCAGAATTTGTTTATAATCTCCCCATAGAATTCAAACTTTCTAAAACAAAAAATAAAATTATTCTCAAAGATATCTTGGCTGAGACCTTCTCAAAAGAATTTGTTTATAGAAGAAAACAAGGTTTTGGGGCACCTATAGAAAAATGGCTCCAAGATGAAAAAATGAAAGTATTTGTTAAAACTATTTTAGAAAGTGAAAACAATATGTATCGTTTTATAGACAAAAACCAAACAATAAAAATTTTAAACGATTTTTATTCAAAAAAAATCCGTGATGCGCGGAAAGTTTGGTCACTTCTCTGTCTAGCTCTCTGGTTTAATGCTCATGGAAAATATCATGAATAAATTAGTAGAAATATATTGGGTACTAAAAAATAAAATAACCAATAAGATATGGGGAGTCGTAAATGTACCGGTATTAAATAAGAAAAAAGGTGATGTTCTCATTTCTTACATAACGGCACCGTTTACGCTTTTTCCATGGGAAAAAAAGACTGACCCACATAGTAATTATTGGGAATGCAGAAAAATCGCTCGTTTATTTTCAATCCGTGGTTATTCGGTTGATTGTATAAATGCTGGTGAGCATAGATTTATCCCGCATAAAAATTATATTGTTTGTGTGGATATTCAACAGGATTTAGAACGTCTCTCGAAATATTTACCCGCTTCATGTAAAAAAGTAATCCATATAGATAATCCTTATTCCATCTATTACAATAAACAAGAAAGTGAACGTTTAAAGAAACTTCAAGAGCGACGAGGTGCAATATTGAATCCTAAAAGGCAGATAAAACTTTCACAAAGCGTTGCTAGAGCTGATTTTTTGGAAGGTTTTGGCAACAAAACTGTTCATAATTCATACAGAGAATTTGGAAAGCCAATATTTCCAATTCCTATTTCTGTGTCCGAAAAATTTAATTTTCCTGAAAATAAAAATTTTGAGAAGGCGAGAAAACACTTTCTATATTTTGGCGGTGGCGGGGCAGTGTTAAAAGGCCTGGATTTAGCTGTAGAAGCTTTTGCCCGACTTCCTGATCTTTATCTACATATTGTTGGTCCAGCGCCTTTTGAAAGTGACTTTACGAAAGAATATGAAAAAGAATTAAAACTCCAAAATATAATTTGTTATGGTAGACCAAAAATAAACGATAATGGTCATATAAATATAGGTGGTAAACCCTTTATGGAGGTAATGAATATGTGCGCGGCTGTTATTTATCCGTCAGCCGCCGAAGGTACTTCTGGTGCGGTAATTCAGGCCATACACGCTGGATTGATACCTATTGTCACCCCAGAAACAGGAATTGACCCACAAATAGGTGGAATAATTCTACATAATCCAACTGTGGAGTCTGTTATGAAGACCGTTAAAGATTTCTCTAAGATGCCAGGATCGATGTTGAAAAAATATGCTCATGATGCATGGTCGTATGTAAATCAACACCATACAAAAGAAACATTCAGTAATGCATACGCTAAATTCATAGATAATATATTAAAACTATGACTAAACCCCTCATAAGTGTCATTATTCCTGTTCATAATTGCGAGAAAACAATCGCTATAGCTATAGATTCTATTCTCAACCAAACTTACAAAAATCTTGAAGTTATTGTAGTGGATGATGGTAGTACTGATGGTACGAGGGCAATAGTGGAACAAATAGTGAAAAAAAATCAAAATATAAAACTTATTACAGGTTCAGATGATCCATATCGCTTCGACATTAAACTCAATCGCAACGTGAACGCCGGCTATTCTGCTCGTAATACAGGCTTTAAACACGCTCTAGGAGAATACATAACATTCCAGGATGCAGATGACGCTTCTTTTCTCAATCGGATAGAGGTTCAATATGATCTTCTTAAAAAATACAGTTCAACTCATGTCACTTTGGATTGGATTCGGTTTAATGAAAAATATCTCGGGAAAAAATTAGATGTATCACAATATTTGCAGAACCTTGAAATGACGGGCCCAGATGAACTCTATAAAATGTCTCAAAGATCAAAAGGATTTGTCGCCAAAATTTCAAAAACTTTGAACATTGCAATACCTTTCCATATAAAAAGAAAGAAATTTATAAATAAACTATTTTTCGGCTCGTTGGAAAATTATCCCGGTACAGGAAACTCTCCTCTTTTCAAATGCGAGGTCTTGGAAAAAGTAAAATTCAGAAAACTGGCCGATCGTGTGTGGCCTTCATTTATGGGTCGAGGTGCCGATAAAGATTTTAATTTTCAAATTGCAGAGACTTTCAAAAATAGTCATGTATTTTTTATTCCTCTCTACATGTGGCGGGTAAAGAACAAAAATTCACGTTACCTAAATGGAATAGAATAGTTTATAATGCAGACTACTTTATGAAACATTTGAAGAGAAAAATTTTAGAAATGGCAGTAAAAGCCGGAGAAGGCCATATACCAAGCGCCTTTTCCGTCCTCGATATACTCTGGGTTCTATATGATAGGGTGCTTGATACAAGACCGCATACTAAAGGTAATGACCATTTTATATTGAGCAAAGGTCATTCATCAATGGGTTTATATATAGTTCTCGCCGAAAAAGGTTTCATACAAAAAGATATCCTTGAAACTCTCGGTAAATTTGAAAGTATTTTAGGTGGACATCCAGATAGAACGAAAATGTCGGATATAGAAGCATCAACTGGATCTTTGGGACATGGTCTCCCCATGGCAGTTGGACTGGCGCTTGGTATGCGTATAAAAAAGGAAATAGGACGAGTCTATACGATAATCGGTGACGGTGAATGTAATGAGGGTACAATTTGGGAATCGGCACTCTTGGCATCGCATCACAGACTCAATAATCTTTATTGTATTGTTGATTACAATCACTCTGGTGACAGAGCTTTATCACTCGGTGATTTACGAGCAAAATTTGAATCTTTTGGTTGGGATTCAGTATCAATTGATGGACATAATCATGATGAAATATATAAAATTCTCACTAAAAAAAGTGATGTCAAACCAATGGCTATAATAGCAAACACTGTAAAAGGTAAAGGTTTAAAAGTAATGGAAAATAATCATGAATGGCATCACAAAACACCAAAATACGAAGAATTAATGGCTTTTATGGAAGAACTAAAATAATATGCGTAAACAGTTTGTAAAAACAATCGAAGAAATTCTCAGTAAAGACAACAGGCTTGTTGTACTTTTAGGTGATATTGGTATATTTGGTTTTAATAATTCTTTTAAAAATTATCCGTCACGTGTTTATAATATAGGAATATTGGAACAATCTACTATAGGTGTAGCTGCGGGACTTTCCATGAATGGTCTCGTGCCGGTTGTTCATACAATTGCTCCTTTTATTGTTGAACGTGGGTTTGAACAAATTAAAGATGACTTTGGTTATCAAAAACTCGGTGGTAATTTCGTGTCTGTAGGAGCATCCTATGATTA
Source organism: Patescibacteria group bacterium (assembly GCA_038063975.1). Taxonomy (GTDB): domain Bacteria; phylum Patescibacteriota; class Minisyncoccia; order Phycocordibacterales; family UBA6065; genus UBA6065. Next base: position 15,434 of record JBBTTY010000010.1, read on the forward strand.
TGCAGCTCTCGGATGTACCCATCATTGTCCAGCCGATGTGGGGGTTTTGAAAAACATACCCGGAGTTGAAATAATTGTACCTGGAACAGCTTCTGAGTTTGATCGTCTTTTCAAATCTTCTTATGCGGATGGAAAGCCAACTTATTTTCGATTGAGTGAAAAAAGTAATACTCAAAGCTATGATGTTGAATTCGGTAAAGCTTTCATAATAAAAAAAGGCTCAAAAGCTACAGTTATTGCTGTTGGCCCAATGCTCGATATGGTAAAAGAGGCCTGCAAAGATCTCGATGTCACCATTCTCTATTACACCACTCTCGCACCATTTGACGAAGGGACACTTGCGAATGCGATCTCCGGTAAGACTATTTTCGTCTGCGAGCCTTTTTATGAAGGCACACTTTCTTTTGATGTGTCAAAAGCTCTTTCAAAAATGAGTATTATGCCACGAATGGTATATATTGGTGTACCTAGAGAGTTTATTCATTATTACGGTAAATCTGAAGATATAGATAAACATTTGAAATTAAGGACAGAAGATATCAGAGAGAGAATAGTAAACAATATATAAAATGCATAAATTAGCCAAATTCATATACGATGATGTTGAAAAAGTAGTGAATAAAATTGATTTTTCAAAGCTCAATAAGAAAACAGTAATGATTACCGGTGCGACCGGACTCCTAGGAACATATATGGTAGCGAGTCTAAAACGAGCAAGCGATGAAAAAAAATTCTCTGTGAAAATTGTCGCTTTGGGGCGAAATAAACCAGAAGAATATTGGAAAGATCTTTTACCGAAAGGATCAAAATTTATTGAAGGCGACATTACCGACTATAAATTTCTCGAAAATTTGCCCCAAACTGATTACATAATTCACGCAGCCGGCTATGGCCAGCCGGGAAAATTTTTAATCGATCCAATCAAAACATTGAAACTTAATACTTTTTCCACGTTTATTATTTTTGAAAAACTGCGGAAGGGAGGAAAATTTCTATTTATATCAACGAGCGAAATTTATAGCGGTTCAACGTCTCTTCCTTACAAAGAAAATTCAATTGGTATAACCAACACAACACACAAGAGGGCTTGTTATATTGAAGGTAAGCGCACGGGGGAGGCCATTTCTATGGCATATCGAAGTAAAGGTGTTGATGTTTTTGTTGCCAGAGTAAGTCTCATATATGGACCTGGTATAAAGAAAGGTGATCAGCGCGTTCTGAATTCGTTTATAGAGAAGGGGCTTAAAGGTGAAATTTCTCTTCTAGATAGCGGTGAAGCCAAGCGCACATATTGTTATGTGAATGATGGGATTGAAATGTTGTGGAATATATTATTGGAAGGTCATGACTCCGTATACAATGTCGGCGGCGAGTCAAAAGTAACCATTGCCGAGCTTGCTCAAAAAATTGGAAAATATTTGGCGGTACCAGTAAAAATTCCCCAAAATGATCATTCGGTTTCAGGTGCACCGGAAGATGTTTGGCTCGATCTCACTAAAATAAAAAAAGAGTTTAAAAAAACTAATTTCGTTTCACTTGATGAAGGTCTATCAAAGACCATAGAATGGGTTAAACAGCAAATATAAAATGGCAAAAATTACCAAAAAAGAAAGATTTTTTATAACTGGTGGAATGGGTTATATAGGTACTGTTTTCGCTAGGGAGGCCTTAAAAAAAGGGCATGATGTCTGTTTATATGATTCTCTAATATATGAACAGAACCCAACTAGAATCCTAAAAGAAATTTCAAAAAAAGATAAAAATTCTCAATTAAAATTTATAATAGGCGATACACGCAATAAAAAACTTCTTATATCATCTTTAAAAGATTTTAAACCGACATATGTTTTGCATTTCGGGGAACTTTCCAGTGTATATGCTTGCAACCATAATCCAACATTAACCGAAAATATAAATTATAAAACATCAAAACAAGTATTAGATATATGCGAAAATCTCAGTTTGAAGGTTCTCTATAATTCAACATCCAGTGTCTATGGTACGCAAGAAGAGTCAAAATTAATGAAGGAAGAGGATGTTCTACCGGAACCGACAGATTATTATTGTCGTTATAAATTGCAGATGGAAGATTATATAAAAAATAAAATCAAAAAAAATAAAAACTTTGAAATCATAATTTTTCGGCCTGCAACGGTTTTTGGTTTATCTCCACGTTTTAGAATTGAATTATTACCGAATCATTTTACCTATATGGCTGTTTCCAAAAAAAATATCCCGTTGTCTGGGTTAGATTCCTATAGAGCGGCAATTGGTGTAGATGAATTAGTAGATGGTTATTTTAGAGTTATAGAAAAAGGGAATTGGAAATATTTGTTATATAACATCGGACATCATAATATAAATAAGAGACAATTTGCTTTAGGTGTGAAAAGTGTCGTACCTTGTAAAATAAGTATAACTCCCGGTATAGGTGACTTACGAAACTTGCAGATTGATTGTTCACGATTTAACAAGGAATTTGATTTTAAACCGTCTATTTCTTATGAAGAGAGTATAGGTAAGGTGGCTAAATGGATAAAGGCCAATCTCAATTATATTGAAAACAATAATTTTGCTGAACTGCTCAATATGCCAATAGATAAATGGCGACAAATCTGTGGTCAACAAAAAATATAATGATTAAATCAATAGCAAAAATAATACTCGGTTCAAAATATGAGTTTTTCCGTTATAGATATCAAAAGTATAAAGACGGAATAAAACACTATTTATCAATCAAAAAAAGAAAGAAAAATGATGCAAAAATTATTCTTAGCTATAGAGAACGTTTTAATCCAAATATATTCATAGAAACCGGTACATATAAAGGAGATGTGCTTAATTTGGTAAAAAAATCTTTTGATGAAATATATTCAATAGAATTAGGAGAAAAATTATATAAAAAAGCTTTACAAAGATTTAGAAAAGATAAACATATTAAACTTTTTTTAGGAGATTCTGGAATTGTACTTTCTAAAATTCTTGTAGATGTAAATGAATCTGTTCTATTTTGGCTTGACGCACATTATTCAAAAGCTGATACTGTTTGTGGGGATATACCAACACCTATTGAAAAAGAACTTGAAATAATTTTTTCACATAAGATTAAAAATCATGTAATTCTCATAGACGATGCAAGATGTTTCACAGGAAATGATGGTTATCCAACAGTTGAAACTATTAGTAATTTGGCTAATATGAATGGGTATTCATGTGAAGTAAAAGATGATAAATTTCGACTTACCTCCTCTTGTCAATAAGAAATATCAATAAGAAATAAAGAAAAGAATGAAAACAAATCTCAAAAACAAGAAGATACTACTTACTGGCGGTGCTGGTTTTTTAGGTAAAGAAGTTTTTAAGAAACTCTTGGAAAGAGGAGTAAACAAAAAAGATATTCTGGTGCCTCGTTCAAAAGAATATGATTTAAGAAAAAAAGAAGTTTGTGACGAAATTGTAAAAGGTGTAGATATTGTAATTCATATTGCGGCTAAAGTTGGCGGTCTTTGGTATCACGTAGGGCGTGAAGCGGATTTCTTTTACGAAAACTCTGTTATAGGTTTACATCTTATAGATTCTGCTTACAGAGCTGGGGTTAAAAAATTTGTTGGTTTGGGTTCGGTTTGTGAATATCCTTACAATGCCCCCCTGCCTTTCAAGGAAACCGACCTCTGGAACGGATATCCTTCAAAAATAACAGCTCCTTATGGGCTCTCAAAGAGAATGATGCTCGTCGCAAGTCAGGCATACAACGCCCAATACAAATTCAATGCAATTCATCTCGTGCCTATAAATCTCTACGGTCCGGGAGACAATTTTGACCCTAAATCATCTCACGCTATACCAGCTATTGTGAGGAGAGTATATGAAGCAAAGAAAATGAGTAAGAACCATATAAATGTATGGGGTAATGGAACGGCAAGCAGAGAACTTTTTTTTGTGAGAGATGCCGCAGAGGCGATTGTTTTGGCTACGGAAAATTATGACAAACCAGAGCCCGTAAATTTGGGATCGGGTAGAGAAATTTCAATAAAGAAGTTGGCAGAACTCATATGTAAATTCATGAATTTCAAGGGTGAGATCAAATGGGATACGAGCAAAATTGGCGGACAACTCCATCGTAGACTCGATGTGAGCCTCGCCCAAAAAGAGTTCGGTTTCAAGGCAAAAACAAAATTTGAAGATGGTTTAAAAGAGACAATAGAATGGTTTTTAGAGAATAAAGTATAAACACATGAAAGATTCAGGCAAAAATTCAGGTAAAAAAACGATACTTTTCGGTCCGAGCGGGTTCCTTGGTCCTGTTATTTTGGAAATGTATCCCGATATCATTTCGGTTGGTCGAACACCGCCTCCCAACTACATAAAGAATAAACACATACATATAGACGACATAGGCGATTTGAGCGATTTAGATAATCTAGACATAGAAAAGGTTATTTTCATGATAGGAAACTCAAATCACCACGAAATAAACACCAAATGCATGATGGGATTTGAATACAATGTTATCCCTATCAAAAAAGCCCTCCATTATTTCCAAAAAAGAAATCTTAAGAAATTTATTGCCTTCACGACTATTCTTCTCTACGACGTGAATAAGTCCAAGTTGCCCGTATCGGAAGACCAACCAATTAATCCATATATACACGACTATGCATTTAGCAAATATGTAGCGGAAGAGATTACAAAACTTTATAAAAAAGTACCCGTCATAAATATACGCCTCTCAAATATATACGGTCCGACAAAATTTATTCGTCCTGATTTAGTGCCAACCCTGATCCAAAAAGCCTTGTCGCCAAAAGAACCGACTGTCTGGAGCACAAAACCGATTCGTGACTTCATATATGTAAAAGACGCCGCTCGAGCCATAATCGCTCTTCTCGATACCGATTACATAGGAACTATTAATCTCGGTTCAGGCCAAATGCGTTCAGTGGGGGACATAGTTTCTATAATAGAAAAAATATCGGGCAAAAAAGTAAAAGTACTCGATATTCCTGTAACTGGTCCTATGAAATTTGTCTACGATATTTCTCTTGTCAAAAAACTAACGGGCTGGAAACCAGAATACACCCTTGAGCAGGGTTTGGAAGAAACCTATGATATAATGAAAACCTACGCCAACGAATGTAAATGGTGGGAGAAGCAGGAATTTAAGTGGTAATAAATAGACTAGACAAGATCCTTTAAATATTTTTCAAAGAAAGCCTTTGTTGTGTATTCACGCATGGTTTTTTGATAAGCATTTTCGATGAGTTTCTGATATTTGCCAGTGTGCCAGTCAGCGAGGATTTCACGGAGCTTTTCTTCGAGCCTACCCTCGTCATAATAGACAAAATCTACATCAGGCGTGTACCACTTCTCAATAACGTTCCAAGGATCTCTACGGCAGAGCATAAGCGTCTGAGAAGCGGCTGTTTCGACAGCACGGGTTTTGAATTGTGGAATTATATATTCCTTTGTTGACACAAAGCTCCAGAGCCAGTTATACCAAGTCCTTTTTGGTAGGGCAGAGAAGGCCTCATTTTCCTCTATATTTGGAGTACTCCAAGCTGCTCGTAACCACTTACCGTTGGCTACAAGTAATCCATACACTACTGCAATTTTCGTTTCGGAGAGGAGTTTCATTTTTTCTTTGTATGTTACATCTCGATCTGTCACATATTTATTTTTCGATCGAGCGACAAAACGGTAATTGAATTTGCGAAGTGTACGCAATATTCCACTTATTTCTTTTGAAAATATGCCACCCACATATATTACGTCATATTTCTTTTCGGCCTTTGGTGGCACTTTTTCTTCATTGATAGGTCTAAAAACCACCTCCCAACGATTCGTTCCATGTATTTTATTTAGCCATTTAGCTGTATACGGGCAAATAGTGAGAATCTTATAGAAATAAGTATCATAATTATCTCCGCGAAAATAGGGGTCTGGAGAGAGAAACCGATTTGGTTCTTCAGCCTGTAAATAAACAATTTTCTTATCTTTTATTTTTTCAAGATGACCAAATGCGACCCTAGCTTCTAATAAATAAAAATCACCAGCTTGATTTTCAAAGCGATTAAAGTCATATTGTTGCATTGGATCTTCTTTTGAAACCTTTGCTCCAGGATTGAATATTTGCATTTAATTAGTCGAATTATAACCTCTCCATGGTAATACGGGGGCAATTATACCAGACCTCTTGCCTGTCCAATAAGGTGAATCAGAAATCCCTCCTTTTATTGAAATATTTATAGTTGGATTATGTCCACCTGGAGCGAAAAGCCATGATCTATTCTGTAAACCGCCGATTAATTCTATTCGATAAATGCCTTCGTTGAGGAGTCTTTGGGGAATTTCTGTTTTGAGAGTAAAAAATCCTCGTTCTATTTTTGGCCAACTATTCTCGTCCGTATCTGTTTGGAAAGACCAGTAGAGGAGCATACCATCTTCTGTATAAATTGCGTAGCCTATAGTGAGGGCAGGATCACAATTTTTCATGTCTCCTTTTATAACCAATTCAGCTACCTGGTCGTTTCTAATGGAAGTATCATACGGTTTTCCATTTTTATCAGTTAGATATATATGGAGTGGTTTCCACCATTCATTTTCAAAACGGCCGTTATTTGGGTTTGACCAACTATAATCTTTGATTGTGCTCTCTGTGCCACACAAATAATCCTTTATGACATCTCTCACGTCTGTTGAATCTCTTTTTATCTGGCCTTTTTCTATAAGAATACAGCGATTACATATTTTTTCTATAGCCGTCATGTTGTGACTGACAAAAAGAATTGTTCGACCACGTTTCTTTGTTACTTCTTCCATTTTACCGAGACATTTCTTTTGAAATTCTGCATCACCAACGGCCAAAACTTCATCGACGAGTAGAATGTCCGGTTCCATATGTGCGGCCACGGAGAAAGCTAAACGTACATACATGCCACTAGAATAAAATTTGACTGGTGTATCGAGAAATTTCTCTGTTTCTGCGAATTCGACTATGGAGTCGAAGTTTTTGGCAATTTCACTTTTTTTCATGCCGAGGATGGCACCATTAAGAAATATATTTTCTCGACCGGTCAGTTCAGGGTGAAAGCCGGTACCAACTTCGAGAAGCGAAGCAACTTTGCCGTGCATGACTATTTCTCCTGTGGTAGGCGGGGTAATTCCTGTGAGAATTTTAAGTATGGTAGATTTCCCTGCGCCATTTTTACCAATGACACCGATGATTTCACCAGCTTTCACTTCGAAGCTTACACCCCTTAGAGCCCAAAACTCTTCTTTTGTACCAATTCCTGTTATATTTTTTACTTTTTTCTTTAAGAAACATAAAGGACTTTTGATTATCGTCATAATTACATCACGTAATGCAACATAACCACCTTGAAAATGGCGAATACTGTATTTTTTACCGACGTTTTTTACTTTAATTATGGGTCCCATGTGTTTTGATTTATAGAATGTCGGCAAAATACCTTTCGACTTTTTTGAAATAAACTACTCCGATAATCAGTATCATAAAACATGCGGCAAAAGAAATACCAAGAAGTAACCAATTGGTAGGAGTGGTGCCGAGTAGGGCGGCGCGCGCCGTCTGAATGACGCCGGTCATCGGATTGAGAGCTAGGGCCCAGGAATATTTGCCCGCGATCGAGGCCGGATATATAACCGGAGTAAGAAATAGAAGTATTTGAATAAAAAAAGGCAAAGCGTAGCGAACGTCGCGATATTTGACATTCACAGAAGCGAGGCAAAGTCCTCCACCGACAGCAACCATGAATGTAATTAAAAGAAGGAGCGGTAGAATAAGAAGCCCTATGATATGAGGCATATATCCGTAATAAAACATCATACCGACAAGAATGAGGGAAGCTATAGTGAAATCGACAAATTTTGTGAGTACCGAAGAGAGAGGTAAAATAAGTCGTGGAAAATAAACTTTGGTTATAATTGCTTGATTCGAAATAAGTATATTTGAAGTTTCAGATAATGCGCTTGAAAAAAACTGCCAAAATAAAAGTCCAACATAGACAAAGATAGGGTAAGGTACACCATCTGAAGGCATTTGGGCTAGTTTCCCAAAAAATACAGTAAAGACAATCATAGTGATAAATGGCTGGAGGATGGCCCAGAGGACACCTATGAATGTTTGCTTATATCGGACTTTGAGATCACGCCACGTAAAAAAATATAGAAGCTCACGATAGTTCCAAATCTCTCGAAAATCTCCTAAACTCCACGTCTTTTTCGGTTTTATGATTGTCGTTGTCATTTATTTTTTTGATCCGGCAGGTTTTATACAATCAATTATGATATTGATTTCTTTGTTTGTGTAATCCGGATTGTTACCACAATAGAAGCCGCAATGATGGATTATATCGGTTTCTGGCAACTCATGTTGTTTTACTGAATATTTTTTAAAAAAAGGTTGACGCATTATGTTGCCCGCTATGATAGGACGAATTTCAACTCCGGCTCGTTCAAATTTCTCCGCATAGTGATTTCGGAGTTCTGGGGTTTTAGTTATGAACGGGAAAGCAAAAGACGATACACGTTTTATATGTCCGTGTTCCAGAGGAATAAAATGCGGATTTTCTCTCACTATTTTTTGTATTTTATGGAATCTCTTTTCACGTATTATAATCGATTTATCCAAATGAGGTAATTGATAGTGTCCCAAAAAACCGGTAATTTCGGTTGGACGAAGATTATATCCGAGATCGTAAAAAGTATAGCGGGCGTGAAAATCGGAAGCGACACTGTGTTTGGTGCGCCAATGGTTTTGACGTTCTGGGTGGAGATTCCTGTCCCAGCCGTTTGCTCTAACGATTTTGAGCATTTCCATGAGTTCATGATCATCAGTAGCCACCATTCCTCCTTCTATGGTTGATAAATGATGCGCCACAAAAAAAGAAAATGTGGAAGCCAAACCGAAATTGCCGGCTTTACCGGTGGGTAATTCGGTGCCAAGCGATTCGCAATTGTCTTCTATGAGAATTATTTTTTTCTTTTGGCAGAGTTTTTTCAGTCGTTCCAAGTCTGTTGTCAATCCTAGGACATTGGTCACAAAAAAAGCTTTGCAGTTATGTTTTTCCAGATATTTGACAGCGCAATCAGCGTCTACATTGAGCGTCTCTCTGCGACAATCGATAGGAATAGCCTCAAAACCTAATTGCAGAATTGGCATGACATTGGTTGACCATGTGAGAGCGGAAAAGCCGATAGCGTCGCCTCGTTTTAACCGACCGAGATTTTGCAGTGCTTGAATGAGAGCGAGATTAGCACTGCTACCACTATTGAAAAGCATGCAGTATTTTCTATTTTGAAGTATGGCGAAGGCTTCCTCAAATTTTTGGCACCACACCCCCATACTGAATTTGTCTGTTTTTTCTATGAATTTTACCAGAGCCTTCTTTGTGGCTTTTTCATTGAAAAAAGTACTTTTTTCCCCAACCAGAGCCACTTTGTATTTTTTATCTTCTGGTTTCATATTATTTGTGCGACAAATCCTGCTTACTCTGTGTTTCTTCTTCAAGATCATATTCACACATCATTTTCACGAGCTCTTTGAAACTGACAGTAGATTTCCAACCGAGTTTCTTTTTTGCTTTTGACGCATCGCCTATGAGTAAATCAACTTCAGTGGGCCTAAAATATCTCGGATCAATTTCTATAATTGTCTTACCGGTTTTTTTGTCTATCGCTTTTTCTTTCAAGCCTTTTCCTTTCCATATCAAATCTACACCGAGGCATTTTGCCGATTCCTCCACGAATTCGCGAACTGTATGAGTTTCGCCTGTGGCCATGACATAATCGTCGGGTTTTTTTTGCTGAAGAGAGAGCCACATGCCATAGACATAATCTTTTGCATGACCCCAGTCACGTTTGGCTTCGAGGTTTCCGAGATACATTTTCTGATCAATGCCGAGCTTTATGCGGGCGAGACCTCTGGTAATCTTTTTTGTCACGAAAGTTTTGCCCCTACGAGGAGATTCGTGATTAAAGAGAATACCGTTTACAGCGTGTATACCATAGGCCTCTCTGTAATTTTTTGTTATCCAATAGGCGTAGACCTTTGCGATGGCGTAGGGTGAGCGGGGATAAAATGGAGTATTTTCGTTTTGAGGAATTTCCGATACTTTGCCGAACATTTCCGATGAGGATGCCTGATAAAATTTTATTTTTGGATTATTTTCCCTGATGGCTTCGAGGACACGCAGGGTGCCGAGGGCGTCCACATTGGATGTGTATTCCGGCATATCAAATGAGTAACGCACATGACTCTGGGCGCCGAGGTTATATATCTCATCAGGTTGAATTTTTTCTATGAGGCGAGAAATGTTTGTGAGGTCCAAGAGGTCGCCATAATGGAGAATGAGCTTCTTGTGCTTTTCATGTGGATCAACAAATATATGGTCTATTCTGGTTGTATTGAAAGAACTGGCGCGTCTGATGAGCCCGTGCACTTCATAGCCTTTTTCTATGAGCAGTTCTGCGAGGTATGATCCGTCTTGGCCTGTGATGCCTGTTATAAAAGCGCGTTTCGGAGGTCTCTGCGCAGTTTTTTTTGTTTTTTTGTTTTTTACCATTTGTTGATTTTGTTTACGACCTGCTTTTTAACTTTCATGTAGGCTTTTTCAGCTTCTCTTTTGAACTGTGGAGAGACGAGACGTAAAATTTCTTTGCCGAAGATGCGGTACTGTCCGCCGACTTTGTTTGCGCGGATGAGGCCTCGTTTGAGCATTCTCTTTATGGTACTCTCGCTCACACGCAGGACAATGCGTGTTTCTTCTGTTGTATATAAGGCATTAGGTTTTATTTCTTCTGTCATAAGAACATTTTACTATAAGTGTCAAAAGGTGTCAAAAGGTTTCAAGTTTGCTTTTGTTTGTAATTTTAGTTAGAATAATTTTTGGATTAAACCACATGAAGTATCAAAATCTTTATGGGTTTTGATAGCTAAATTTCTTAGCATCATATTGAACATTAAACATTAAACAGGCCCAAGGCCTATTTGAAAGGACATTAACTTATGAACACAATGGTAGTTCCCACAGCTACTAGTCAGAATGATGAAATGAATATCGGGAAGATTGCGGAGCGTGTCAGAGAGCTCCTTCCCTCGGGATGCCAGAGGATTCTCCTCATCAACATTCCCCAAGTCGGCGAAACAGATTTCGATATCCCAACCGCTCGTGCTGGGCGATATCCTTGTTTTCCTCCATATGGTCCAGGTCTCCTATCCCATGATTTACGAATCGCGGGCTATGAGACCAAGCTCATTGACCTCAATTATGAAATCTTGAGCAAAGTCAAAGAAGAAACCTTCGATTACCATTGCTGGCAGTCTGCGCTCCAATCGATCTTATGGTCATTTGAACCAGATCTGGTTTGTGTGAGCTGTATGTTTTCGGCAACGCATGGTTCCATGAAAGCTGTTATCGATCACACACGGGAATGTTCTCCTCCAGTGGTGATTATGGCTGGAGGGGTCCATGTTACAGGCAACATTCGTCAGGTTTTGGAGGCGTTGCCTAACGTCGATTTGGTCATCGCATATGAAGCCGACGACGCGTTAGTTGCGTTCGTTGACTTCGTGAATGGTAAGAAAACCGAAAAGGATCTCGCCCAAATCAGCTTGTTTTACAAGGGCGAATTTCTTCAGTTGGAACGGCGTGCCGTTCCAAACGGTTCAGAGCTCAATTATTCACCTGATTATGATGATCTTCCCATAGGTAATTACGGAAAGGTCGGTGAAATTGGTGTCTATCGTTGGTTGCGAGGCAGTCCACCTGCCGCTACAATCATTCGAACTCGTGGTTGTCGAGCTCATTGTACGTTCTGTAGTGTTGCGACTTTCAATGGCAGAGGCACTCGAAGTCGTGATGTAGTCAAAGTAGTTGATGAAATGGAACGTATGGTCAGACGTTACGGCATTGAGCATTTCATGTGGCTTGATGATGATCTGTTTCGTCGAGATGCTGCAGAGCTCTTTAGTGAAGTTGCTGATAGGAAACTCGGTATCACATGGGATGCATCTAACGGGGTCATTGCGTCTGCGACGAATCGTGAAATTGTCGATGCCGCAGCGAAATCTGGTTGTATTGGGCTCTCATTTGGTATCGAGTCAGGCGATCCGGAAATTCTGGCATCGGTCAAGAAGCCTTCCGGTGTGAAGCACTTCAGGGCACTTCCAGGTATTCTAAGCAATCATCCAGAAATCTTCAGCAAGGGATTTCTCATGCTTGGGTTTCCTGGCGAGACTGTGGCAAAGATTTGGAATACCATCAATCTGGCTCGAGAAATTGCGCTAGATTGGTATCCACTCCATGTTCTATCTCCATTCGGGGGAACTGACATGGCAAAAACAATGATTGCGTTGGGGTTGACGGATGAGCACACGGTCCTACACTCAAGGTTGGCTGTCGGTCCGGCAGGAGCACAGCGTTTCAAGGAAAGAACTGAAATTACCTCAAGTACTTTCAATCAAGATGTGATCAATCTGAGAAACCCAGATCGTATTCCTGATCGAAAAGAGTTGTCCGATGTATGGTTTATGATGGAGTGGATGGTGAATTATGAGAGAATTCTCGGCGAGACTGATCGTCTCAAGCTCGGAATGAAAAGACTTCATCTGCGACACATCATCGCACGATTGCCAAGGCACGTCGCTTTGGCCGGGCTTTTCCTTGGTATAGTGAACCAGAAGCTCGGAAATGCGGAGGAAGCGCAGATAAACTTCAATGAAACCGATGGGTACCTTGAAGAGTCGGCTTTCTGGCGAGTCCGTTTCGACGCCCTGGGTCTCAATAATCTTCTTTCCGAGTGGCGGAGGAAAGTTGTTGCATAGAGTTATTTCTGCCACACGTTTTCAAGGGCGATACTTCTCACGAAGTGTCGCCTTTTTCTTTGCAATATATATGTTATAGTTTCTGCCATGACACTCAATGCATTTCTTAAATGGACAGCTATTACAGGGGTTTTTGCGGTGCTTTTTGTGCCGTTTTTGGTTGCTGATTCTATGTTCTTTCCTTTTATATCAGGCAAGAATTTCATGTTCAGGATTTTGGTGGAGGTCGCTTTTGCAGCGTGGCTTCTCCTCTCTCTGCGTGATACATCTGTACGTCCTCGCAAATCAATCCTACTCTGGGCGTTTGTTGCTTTCGTGGCGATCATCGGTCTGGCCGATATTTTCGGTCAGAGTCCATGGAAGAGTTTTTGGTCAAACTTTGAGCGTATGGAGGGTTATATAAGTACGCTTCATCTCTTTGCATATTTTCTGGTCGCTTCGAGTATGCTTTCTACGGAAAAATTGGGAAAACGATTTTTGGAATGGTCTCTATGGTCGAGCCTCCTCATGTCTCTCTATGGTTTGCTTCAGCTCTCTGGCAAGGTGATCATAAATCAAGGTGGTGTGCGTCTCGACGGCAAATTTGGCAATGCTACATATCTGGCTATTTATCTGATTTTCAACATTTTCTTTGCTCTCATTCTCATATACAGAGACAAGAAATTATGGAAATCTATTGTTTACGGTTTCATCGCTTTACTTCATTTTATCATCCTATATTACACAGCTACACGTGGAGCTATACTGGGTATTATCGGTGGTATTTTACTATCCTCGCTCATAATTGCTATTTTTGACAAGAATGACAAAAAAATGCGCATTATTGCTGGTTCGGTTGCGGGTGCGATTTTTCTAGTGGTGCTTGGTTTCATAATGATTAAAGACACATCATTTGTGCAAGACAGTCCTGTACTTTCTCGACTTGCCGCTATATCGATTGACGATACCAAAACACAGGCTCGCGCCTATATCTGGCCGATGGCAATTAAAGGTTTCTTAGAGCATCCGATTCTCGGCCGTGGTCAGGAAAATTTCAATTATGTTTTCAATGCTAATTATGATTCGCGGATGTATGCCCAAGAACAGTGGTTCGATCATACCCATAATCTTTTCCTCGATTGGCTCATTGCAGGCGGTATACTGGGTCTCCTAGCATACCTCTCACTCTATGTTTCAGCAGTTTATTTGCTTTGGAAAAAAGCTTCTGATGTTTCATTTGTTGAGAAAACACTCTTTACCGGTCTCGGGGCGGCATATTTTTTCCACAATCTCTTTGTGTTTGACAATATAATGAGTTCCATTCTCTTTGTTTCAGTTCTGGCCTTTATTCATTTCAAAGGAACGCGATTAGAAAAAGCGATTGGAGGAAAAAAAGAAGAACTGGATGACTTTGACACGCGTATGGCCGGCCCGATTATTTTTATACTTCTGATTTTTGTTATCTATTTCTTTAATTGGCGTGGCATTGCTACAGGCAAATCACTCATTACTGCTCTGCAAGCTCTGAATACGACGCCTGTAGCGGCCCAAATAGCACTCGGCGGTTTTGAAAAGACTTTATCTTATAACACATTAGGTCGTCCTGAAGTAGTCGAGCGGATTATCGAGGTTATACCACGTTTCGGTGATCAGAGTATTCCGATCGCCACACGACAAAAGTTTTACGAAATTGGAAAAGAAGCGGTAGAAAAGCAATTGTCGCGCTTTCCAGGCGATGCACGTTATGAATTATTTGCTGGAAATTTCTATAGTATGTATACCAAGGTGGAAGAAGCCGAAGAGCATTATCTCAAAGCAGTGGAACTTTCTCCGAGAAAGCAATCCATTCTTTTTCAATTTGGTAATTTCTATGTGACATATAAACAGTATGAAAAAGCAGTGGCTATATATAAAAAAGCCTATGAGCTAGACAAATCTTACGAAATCGCTGGACAACTCTATATCACAGCTCTCATATATGCCGGTAAAGAAACAGATGCGAGGCAGTTTATGAAAGAGATGTTTGGCACAGCCGATGTGACAAATGATTTATTTCTACAGGCTTATGCAAATCTCGGTTCGTGGCCGAATGTTATAGCTATTTTGCGGGAGAGAGTGGCGAAAAATCCGGAAAATAGAGAAAATCGTATGAATCTCGTTTCTGCCTATTATCAATCGGGGAACAAAGTGGCGGCCATAGTAGCTCTGCGAGACTACATTGCTTATGATTCATCCTTTCAGGCGCAGGGAGAAGATTATATAAAACAAATAGAAGCTGAGAAATAGATTCCCATGCAGAGCACGGCTACCGAAACAGTATTCATGGAGCACGGAAGTTTTCTTGCTAGAAAACTTCCTCGGTTTCGGTGCCGTCGCACCTCAAGCGTCTCCATTCTTACTGTTTCGGTAGCCTAATACAGAACATGATATTCTAATGGTATGAAGTTTTTGGAGAATATTTCTCTGGCGGAATATACGACATTTAGAATTGGCGGGAAGGCTAGATATTTTTGCGTTGTGAAGAGTGAGGAAGACCTGCGAGAAGCTCTGGATTTTGCCAAAGGAAATGAGACTGGACACGCTAGTATACCTTTTTTTGTTTTAGGTAGCGGGTCAAATATTTTGGTTTCAGATGAAGGTTTTCCAGGTTTGGTTATAAAAATGGAAATGATGGGAGTGTCATTTGAAAAGAAAGATGACGGTGTGTTTGTAACAGTATCTGCAGGGCAAGATTGGGATAAATTGGTGATAAAAACTGTCGGAGAGAGTTTGTGGGGACTTGAAAATCTGTCTGGAATACCTGGGACGGTGGGCGCCGCACCGGTGCAAAATATAGGCGCTTACGGCGCCGAAGCGAAAGATGTGATTATCTCGGTGTGTGCCGTTGATACCACGACCAGTGCGGCGCGCATTTTCACAAACACTGAATGTCAATTTTCATACCGCGAAAGTTTTTTTAAAACCACCGAAGGAAAAAAGTACGTTATAACGAACGTTACATTCAAACTTTCACAAAATCCAAAGCCAAATCTTTCTTATAGAGATTTGAAAGAATATTTTGAAAGAAGAGGGCGAGAGAAGAGAGAATTGATGGAGCACGGAAGTTTTCTTGCTAGAAAACTTCCTCGACTTCGTCGCCGTCGCTCCTCAGGCGTCTCCATCAATTCTCTCTTCTCTCGCCCCCTATCTCTCTCTGAAATCCGCAAGGCTGTCATAGAAATCAGAAAAAGAAAATTCCCAGAGCTTTCGAAAGTAGGTACCGCAGGCTCATTTTGGAAAAATCCTATCATTTCTCCAGAGCATTTTGCAGAACTGAAAGCCAAGTACCCAAACATCCCTTCTTTTTCTTTTGACAATCAGGTAAAAGTCCCTTTAGCATGGATTCTCGACAATGTTTGCAAACTCAAAGGCTATACAAAAGGTCCCACAGGTCTCTGGAAAAATCAGCCTTTGGTCGTTATAGCAGAAAAAGGTGCTTTTTCAAGCGATATTAAATCATTTGCTATCAAAGTTGCAAACATAGTCAAAGAAAAAACTGATATAGACATAGAAAAAGAAGTTCAATATATAGGCTAATACACGATGATGTAGCTGTGTTCAGCTTGTTTTTTGTGCTATATTGGCTCTCTGTATGGCTTTTTTATCAAAACTATTCGGCGACCAGAACACGAGGGATATCAAGCCTTTTTTGGCTATAGTGCCAAAAATTAACGCTTTAGAATCAGCTATTTCAACTCTTTCGGACGCAGATTTGAAGGCCAAGACCACTGAATTTAAAAAGAGACTTTTTAGAAAGAATGGTGAAAATAATGAATCTGGCAAGCAGAATGGCGGCACGAAATCCGCCGGCGAAACCCTCGATAACATTTTACCCGAAGCTTTTGCCGTCGTGCGTGAGGCAGCCAGGAGAACTCTTGGCCAAAGACATTTTGACGTTCAACTTGTCGGTGGAGCGATTCTTCATTCTTCGGGTATTGCCGAAATGAGAACTGGTGAAGGAAAAACCCTGGTTGCTACTCTGCCCGCATATCTCAACGCTCTCTCTGGTCATGGTGTTCATATCATCACCGTAAATGATTATCTCTCCCGTCGAGATGCGGCGTGGATGGGGCAAATTTATGATTTTCTCGGCCTTTCTGTTGGCGTTATAAATCATGAAATTTCTTTTCTCTATGATCCAAAGCATAAAGAAGCGGACAGAGAACGTGACGAACTAGGATCATTTAAAGTCGTCCACGAATTTTTGCGACCTGTTTCGAGAAAGGAAGCATATATTGCCGACATTACATACGGCACAAACCAGGAATTTGGTTTTGATTACCTACGTGACAATTTGGAGTATTCTTCGGAAAATCTCCGCCAGAGAGAATGGAATTATGCCATTGTAGACGAAGTGGATTCTATTCTCATAGACGAGGCGCGCACGCCTCTCATCATTTCTTCAGCCACATCTGAATCCGAGGATCTCTACAAAATGTTTACAAAAATTGCTGCCAATCTGGTGCCAGAAGAGGATTTTAAAATAGACGAAAAGAGAAAAGCTATTCAACTGACAGATTCTGGTATTACAAAAACAGAAAAAACTCTCGGCGTAGACAATATATATACCGACAGAGGTGTGAAATATGTTCATCATCTTGAAACAGCCGTGCGCGCCAGAGCGCTTTTTCATAATGATAAAGAATACGTAGTTCGAAATAATGAAATCATCATCGTCGATGAATTCACCGGTCGTCTCCAACCAGGTAGACGTTGGTCAGAGGGTCTGCATCAAGCAATAGAAGCCAAAGAAAATGTAGCCATCCAAAAAGAATCTAGAACTTTTGCGTCTATCACATACCAAAACTTTTTCCGGCTCTACAAAAAACTCGCTGGCATGACAGGCACAGCGCTCACATCCCGTGAAGAATTTTTCAAAGTCTATCATCTCAACACAATCGCCATTCCCACAAACAAACCTATTACCCGTTTTGATAAAAATGATCTCATTTTTCAGACAGAAAAAGGCAAGTTCAAAGCTGTGGCCAGAAAAATAAAAGAAATAAATGTTAAAGGTCAACCTGTGCTCATAGGCACGGTATCCATAGAAAAAAATGAATTGCTCTCCGAGTATTTGAAAAAGGAAGGTATAAAGCACGAGATTTTAAACGCTAAAAATCATGAGAGGGAAGGCGAGATCATTGCCCAAGCTGGTCGTTTCGCCGCTGTGACAATCGCTACAAACATGGCTGGTCGAGGTGTCGACATAAAACTGGGCGGTAATCCTGTAGCAGAGAATGAGATGGAAAAAGTTAGAAATGCTGGCGGACTCTTTGTTCTCGGCACCGAAAGACATGAAGCACGTCGTATAGACAACCAGCTCCGTGGCCGCTCGGGCAGACAGGGTGATCCAGGCGAAACGCAATTTTTTGTTTCTCTCGAAGACAATCTCATGCGTGTATTCGCCACCGATATGGTGAAAAAGATGATGGGCAGGTTCGGTATTGCAGAGGACGAGCCGATTGAAAACGGCATGATTACCCGCAGTCTCGAAACTGCCCAGACACGTATAGAAGGTTTCAACTTTGATGCCCGCAAGCACGTTCTCGAATACGACGACGTCATGAATCTCCATAGAAAGACTGTTTATGAACGTCGCAGGAAAATGCTTGTTGGTAAAGACGAAGAAGTATTAGCTGAACTCATGAATATTGTCGACCAAAATGATCAGAATATTATGAATTTGATCAAATCCAAAGACGAAACATTCGGTAAGGTCGGTTTTGCGGGTGCCTTACGGCGTCTTTTTCTACAAGCTATAGATATGTTCTGGGTGGAGCATCTCGAAGCGATGGATTACTTGCGTTCGTCTGTAAACCTACGTGCATACGGTCAGAGAGACCCTCTAGTCGAATATAAAAGGGAGGGACTAGAGCTTTTCAAATCAATGCAAATCGCAATCAACACTCAAGTCATAAATACTTTGCCGAATCTCCTCGGCGGAGGCGGGGAAATAAAGCATTTCAACACCATAGAACAAGACGCTAGAGGTATTCTCGGTAGTGAAAATGTTATCCACGGTGATAAAAGAGGCAGAAATGATAAAATAATTGTCACGAAAGAAGCACAGGAAAAAGAGATAAAAGTAAAGAAATTAGCAGACTACCTGAAAAATGGTTGGATAGAGAAAAAATAAAAAGTAGATAATAAAAAATATGCTTGAAGTCATTATCGCGGAGTATGGTCTAGTAGCTGTATTTTTAGGAACTTTTCTCGAGGGCGAGATTGTCGTTATAGCCGGAGGTCTGCTCGCCCGTCTCGAATTTCTCTCGCTCACTTGGGTTTTGATAACAGCGTTTGTTGCCACATTTGCCGGTGATCAGTTTTTCTTTTATTTGGGTAGGAAAAAAGGTGCGACATTTCTGGAAAAACGTCACCGTCGTCATTGGCGAGCACGCGTGGAAAAAATTCATAATCTCATTCACAATCATCAAAACAAAATTCTCTTCGGCTATCGTTTTCTCTACGGTCTACGCATACCGACCCTCTTTGCCATAGGCGCGAGCGAGCTTCCGACCAAAAAATTTGTTTTACTTAATCTCATAAATTCAGCTGGCTGGTCGGTTATTTTCGTCCTCGGCGGTTATTTTTTCGGCGAATTTTTTGCTCTGCTTGTGGACAACATTAAAAATTATGAAAAAGAAGTATTCATCGGTATTGCCATCATTGCTCTCATCGTCTGGTTGTGGTCTATAGTGAGAAATAGGGAAGAATACAACTAAATTATTTTTCTGATACAATGAAACACATGAAAAAAATAATTCATTTTTTTGACAAGCTCGAAGACAAAATTCGTGGAAATTTAAGCCATATTCCTATTCCTTATTCAATCATAGGAGGTGTTTTGGTCGTTTTATTTTGGCGCGGTATCTGGCATACGGCTGATATTCTCATGAGTAAAGGCGGCATTCTCGGTTTTATTTTCTATGAACCTGTACAGGTTGTAATCACTATGATAGGACTTCTCATGACAGGTCTGGCTGTTTCAGTTTTCATTGGAGACCGCATTATCATTTCAGGCTTGAGGCATGAGAAAAAAATAGAAGAGAGAACCGAAGAATTGGTCGAGGAAGAGGAAGTAACGCTCATTAGCGTGCGCAATGAAATACGCACCTTGCGCAAGCAGATAGAAACGCTCAAAAAGTAAAAGAGTTATAACATGGCATTTATAGACGAAGTGACATTTCATGTGAAGGCCGGTAGCGGAGGCTCTGGTGTGGTGCGTTGGCTTCATGAAAAAGGCAAAGAGTTCATGGGTCCAGCTGGAGGTAATGGTGGTCGTGGGGGAGATGTATACATCGAGGCTGTTCGGGATATAAATATATTGGTCAATTATCGCAATACCAAACATATTTCGGCTGAAAATGGTGGTAATGGTGATAAAAAAAGTATGAATGGTAAGGATGGCGATGATCTCATAATAAAATTGCCTATGGGCTCGGTCGTTTACAACAAAGACACAGAGCAGTCTTTTGAATTGCTCAAAGAAGGTGAGAGGGTACTCATTTTAAAAGGTGGACGATACGGTCTCGGCAATGAACATTTCAAAGCATCAACAAATCAGAGGCCCCTACAAACCACCGATGGCCGTGCGGGTGAAGAAGGTGATTTTCATATTATTCTCAAGCTCGTAGTAGACGCCGGTTTTGTTGGTTTTCCCAACGCTGGTAAATCATCACTTTTAAACGCTCTGACGAATGCCAAATCAAAAGTGGCGGCTTATCAATTCACCACCCTCGAACCAAATCTCGGTGAAATGCATAAATTCATACTTGCGGATATTCCAGGGCTCATCGAGGGTGCTTCGGCAGGCAAGGGATTGGGCGATAAATTTTTGCGTCATATCTCGCGGACAAAAATGATTCTCCATTGTATTTCACTAGAAAATGACGATATAAAAACTGCATATAAAACAATTCGCGGAGAATTGGAGGCATACTCTTTGGACCTCTCCAAAAAACGTGAAATTATACTCCTCACAAAAACTGATTTGATAGACGAAAAAACTTTGAAAGCAAAACTCAAGGAAACTAAAAAATTGAATTCAGATGTTTTCTCTGTTTCGGTTTTGGATGATAAACAAGTAAAAGATTTGAAAGACAGTTTGGTAAAGATTTTACGCGATTTTTTATAAAGATTATACCGAAACTTTATTTTTTCTTCATAAAAATTTCATAACTTTTCTTTATAAGTGTTGCGCAGTGTGAAAAAGTCTTTACGTTATAGATAGTAGGTATATAATTTGGCTGTGAAAAAAGTTTCCAAAAAATTAAAAAGAGATACGACACCAGCCACAAAAACCGATGTAAAAGAGATTGTTACGAGTATTATCAAAACTCTTGTACCGTCTATGATTAGACTTGGAATAAAAACGCTTGTACCGTCTATGATTAGACTTGGAATAAAAACGCTTGTACCGTCTATGATTAGACTTGGAATAAAAACGCTTGTACCGTCTATGATTGATACAAAGATTGAAAGATTGGCAATAATGACAAAAAAGGGTTTTGACGATATTAATGAGCGGATGGCTACCAAAGAAGAGCTTCATGCCTTTCATAATGATATGAATTTCTTTAAAGGTCAGACTGAAACATCTCTCTATTATATTCAAACTGATGTAACGGAACTCAAATCAAAAATGACAAATGTCGAATCACGTTTGGATCGCATAGAGCCTAAACTCGATAGTATAGCCATAATGCAGATTTAATAATCATATAGTAATTGTAATGATGTGTGAGTATTAAAACTCGAAATGAAAGTAAGCTTGGTGTAGTATTAGACTGTGAAAACTTATAGACCCACTATCGGCCTCGAGATACACGCGGAACTGGCGACACAGACAAAAATGTTTTGTGATTCCAAAAATGATCCGTTCAATGCAGAGCCAAATACTAATGTTTGTCCCATATGCATGGGTCATCCCGGAACTTTGCCTGTCATAAATAAAAAAGCAGTCGAACATGTCCTACGTGTCGGTGTTGCAGTTGAGGGAAAAATAGCTGATTTTACTGAATTTGATCGCAAAAATTATTTTTATCCCGATATTCCAAAAGGCTATCAAATATCTCAATACAAATATCCGCTTGTCAGAGGCGGAGAGCTCGCAGATGTAAAGATTACACGAATACATTTGGAAGAAGATACTGCATCCTCTGGACATGATGAGGGAGATTATTCTCTCATTGATTTCAATCGTGCGGGAGTACCTCTCATGGAACTGGTCACGGAACCTATTATCCATTCTCCAGAACAAGCAGGAAATTTCGGGCGAGAGCTCCAATTGCTTTTGCGAACCCTCGGCGTATCAGAGGCAAACATGGAAAAAGGTGAGATGCGTGTCGAGGCGAATATTTCTGTTTCGGATACGGATAAACTCGGTACAAAAGTCGAAGTAAAAAATCTGAACTCTTTTAAATCTGTTGAAAAGGCTATTGCATATGAGATTGAACGTCATACCGCTTTGCTTGAATCTGGCAAAAAAATAGAACAAGAAACCCGTGGTTGGGATGACACCAAAGGCAAGACTTTTAGCCAGAGAAAGAAGGAGGATTCTCATGATTATCGTTATTTCCCGGATCCTGACCTGCCAAAAATGAAGATCTCGGAAATAGCTGAATTTTCAAGAGAAAATTTAGCTAAGACAATGCCTGAATTGCCATGGGAGAAGCGCAAAAGATATGCAAAAATCGGGCTTAAACCGACTGATATCCATATATACGTTACTATTCCTGAGATAGGCGCTTTTTTTGATTTGGCGGTGGCAGGAATATCTAAAAAAGAATCAATTCTCCTCATGTCGAACTATATATCGAGCGATATATTAGGATTGATAAAGAAAAAGCACGGCGAAGGTAGAGAAAATGAAATTGCAAAACCGCCATTTGATCCAAAAGAATTCGCCAGACTCATTGCCCTCATAGAAAATAAAATTATTTTTTCACGTGGAGCAAAAGATATTTTGGCGATTATGTTCGATAGAGGTGGTGATCCAGAAATAATTGCCAATAAAAACGGACTGATACAAAAGAGCGATCAAAGCGTTGTGAAAAAGATTGCGAAAGAGGTTATAAATGAAAATCAAAAAGTTGTGGCAGAGTATAAAAAAGGGAAACTCACCTCTCTTCAGTTTCTCATAGGTCAAGGCATGAAAAAATCAAAAGGCTCAGTCAATCCGGAAATTTTGAAAACAGTCATTGTCTCCCTCCTATCGTAATGAAAAAAGGTTTTTTATTTATTTTTATTTTCATTGTGTTCGTCACACTGGTTGTTTTCATTTACCAGACAAATTTTCAGACAGAGAAAAAATTTGAAATGCCGGTGGCGAACGATCCTTACAAACATGCCGAAGTGACGATAAACGGAAAGGTTTTTGATGCTTATGTTTCTGATACAGAAAAACTCCGAGAAAAAGGGTTGTCTGGATTATCTAGTATAGAAAATAACGAAGTCATGCTCTTTGTTTTGCCAAATTCAGATATGTATGGCTTTTGGATGAAAGATATGTTTTTTGCCATAGATATTCTCTGGCTCGATGATAATTTTGAAGTAGTTTCTTTCAAAAAAAATGTCTCTCCGGATACTTTTCCAAAGATTTTCTTTCCAAAGAAACCAGCGAAATATGTCATTGAATTAAAATCAGGTACCCTCACAAAATTGGTCCTGAAAGATCATGACAAAATCTCTATCACCGGTGGGAAATAAGATTTTTACAAATTTTTCAGTGGGAAATTCTTTATTTTTCTTCTTTTTCCTTTATGTCGTATTTTTTTGCTACACAACTCAAAAAAACTAGTAAATAAATTTTGAAACTAGTTCCAATCTAGACTGATTTTAGGGCGTACAGAGAATAAGGCTATTTTCGTTTCTTTACAAAAAATTATGACTGTTCTCTAAAGAAAAAAATCGAACGATAAATATTTTTTTTACATTAAAGCTCGTGTAAAATAGACAGACATATAAAAACATCATGAATATTTTCATCACTCATCGAGACGGCACCAAAGAACTCTTTAATGCCGATAAAATAAATCGCTCGATTGAACGCGCAACTAAAAGCTTGACTGATCCTATATCAATGGTTACGCAAATTGCCACCGATACTAGGCTCACTCTCTATGATGGTATGACGACAGAGGAATTAGACAAGGCTACCATCAATGCAGCCATTCAAAATATCCAATACGATACTGATTTTGACAAAGTTGCCACCCGTCTCTTGCTCAAAACAATATATAAAAAGGTCTTAGGGGATTATGATACAGACAATCAATCTGATCTAGCTTTAAAACATCGCCAAAATTTTGTTTCTTATGTGCAAAATGGCGTCGCTCTAAATCGTCTTCATCCAAATATGGTAGAAAAATATGATCTCGACAAATTAGCCTCTGTTTTAGATATCTCTCGTGATGATATTTTTTTATATTCTGGACTCGATGGTTTGATGAATCGTTATTCGATAAAAAATATAAAACAAGAACAAACAGAGACTCCTCAGTATCTCTTTATGCGTATCGCTATGGGATTGTCATACAATGAAACGAATCCGACTGAATGGGCGATCAAGTTTTACGACAAGATGTCTCGCCACGAATTCATTGCCGGCGGTTCGACCAATCTGGCCTCTGGAACAAACAGACCTTCTCTCGCGAATTGTTTTTTGCTCGAGATTCATGATGATATGATTCATATAGCCAAATCGGTTTCTGATGTCATGCTCCTCTCCAAAGGTTCTGGTGGTATCGGTGCTTCTATTACCAAACTACGAGCATCAGGATCACCTCTCAAGTCAAACTCCGGCGGAGTGTCCACTGGCCCG
>JBBTTY010000011.1:0-1380 GCA_038063975.1 Patescibacteria group bacterium
TATTGCCGATTTATGGCGCTTTAAAATTAATTAATACTACAATCGGCGAGCTTCGCGAATATGGCATATTGGCTCAGCGCGTTATGAATGAAATTCTTGTGATGGTGATAGGTTCCGCAATTTTTTTGCCAGTATTCGGTTTAACAGGAATCGGATTGGTGTATATAGCAATGCGCTTGGAAAGAATGTGGTTTTTATATGGACAGCTTATCAAACGCTACCCGATATTTAAAGTTAAAATAAAAAATTTGATTCAATTTGATTCAATTGATAAAGAATTTGCCGTAAAATCCTTTCGCCAGCTTCTTGATTTTATCCGGCCTGTTACACGGTTTATTTTCCCAATCAGAAAATAAAAACCCCGAATAATCGGGGTATTTTGTTATGTGTTTATCTTTTCAATATCTCCGTCAGGCGTGCAAAGAAAACTTTTAATATATTCATCACGGAGTTTTTTCCAAATTTTATCGCCTTCTGGCGTAAATTTTTCCGCTTCTTGAATTTCCGGCCAGCGTTCTTTTGGGAATTTAACGTACATTGTGAACACGCGGCGCAATGATTTCATTTCTTCGTTGTTTAGATAAGGAGGCGGCATTTTTAATACGGAATCATCGGAATTGGTTGGACAAATAATATCGGGATGCAAGTAACCTTTATTTATTGCCATTGTTCTTAATTCAGTTCCATGGAAAGGAACAAAGATTGAGCAACTCAAGGTGTCGCTGTGAATTTTGCCGTTAAGTTCAATCGTATCAAAAACCAATTCGCGAGTTTCGTCCGGAAAGCCGATAATGTTATTAACGCTATATTGAATGCCGTAATCATAAGGTATTTTCATTTTTTGAATAACAAGTTCATTCGTATATGCCCTGTCCAGGACTTCTTTTCTGTATTTTTCATTGCCATGTTCAACGCCAAAGCCCATTCTGTGAACGCCTACTTCCTTCAATTTCTTAATGCGATGTTCAACAACGGTTTCCGGCCTCGTTTGGCACCAGAAAGGAATTTTAACGTCTTTGTACATTTCGCAAAATTCATCAAATTCCTTTTCTGACCACGCGAAAAAGGTGTCAGCCCAAAAAAAGAAATAATTAGCTTTCCAAACATCTCGGCAAAAAATCATTTCTTTTCTAATTTCTTCAAATGACTTTTTGCGGAAAAATTTCTCCTTTACCATATTGAGATATAGCACATCTTGGGCTGGTGAGTTGCAAAATCTGCATGTATACGGGCATCCGCGATGAGTCTCAATGGGGAATATCCGGTAAATCTTTCCAGCCATTGGCCTATAAAATCTGGAATCTTCAAAAATGGAAAAATCAGGCAAGGGGTTTTCGTTCATGTTTACCAGTTTTCCCATCGGATTTTTTTTGATGCTGC
>JBBTTY010000012.1:0-11707 GCA_038063975.1 Patescibacteria group bacterium
TTTCCCATATATACCAATTATATGAGTTGCATTTCAAACAAGAATTTTCACTGAAATAAGGC
Organism: Patescibacteria group bacterium; assembly: GCA_038063975.1. Taxonomy (GTDB): domain Bacteria; phylum Patescibacteriota; class Minisyncoccia; order Phycocordibacterales; family UBA6065; genus UBA6065. The sequence continues at coordinate 63 of JBBTTY010000012.1, forward strand.
TTATTTTGCTCTTTGAAAAGGAACGCATAAATTCTACACATTCCGTGTGGGAGCGATCTTCGATTTGAGTAATTTTTGTCTAACTTGCCCATGAAAAAATTCGTCATCGCAGGACTGGCGATCATCGCCATGTTCTGCCTCGCAGAATTGTATTATCGCAGTCGTGATCAGGGTCCCAAAACCCCGATTCCGACCAGCAGTCAATCAGAAATTACGGTCAATACAACTGCGACCGTAAATTTCGCCAAAAAATCACATTAAGTCAACCACAAGTTAGATCAACAAAAAAATAGGAGAATTATGAAAAAGTTCTTTGGTTTTGTCGTTATCATCGTCGGGGTTTTGTCCGTGCGAGTGATCGCTCAGACGCCCCCGGCCGTTTCGCCTGTTTCGGTTACTTCGAAAAAGGCTGTTCCGACACCCTCGGTTGAGGTTATTAGAAAATCGTCTCAACCGACGAGTTCGCTTCCATCGCAGATTGCCGCCCTCGCCGATGAGGCCGAGCTCGCTTCCTATGCCCTCAGAACGGCACGCGAAGTCGAGATTAGTTTGTACTCGTCGGCATTGATCGGCAACCGGCCGAACAAGAATATCAAGCTAAACGGTCCGGTGACCCTTCCGATGATTCAGGAGGCTGTCACGGCGGCGAACCTCTCCATCAGACTCTCGGGTCTGGAGGAGATTTGGTATCATGTCAACGTACACGATACCAATTGGACGGTTCCGCTTTGGGGAAGTCAGGTGAAAAAGCCTGTGATTGGGAAAGCCGGTGGTTATCAAGCCGACTTTGCCATCGAGTTGCAACTCAATTCCTTCGTCCAAATTCTCTGGAGCGGAGTCAGACAGGTTAAACTTACGTCGTTCGATAATCAGGGTAAGATCAAGGATTGGTGGTATCTTGATGTTTACAATGACGGCTTCTCATTCCCATCAGATGCGGCCGGCAAAGTTCTCATGGAAGTTACCGAAGTCACTCCCCAGGGTGACAAAACCACTTCCTACGATCTGCGCAAAGCGGCACCCGTCAAGGAAGAAACAATGACGACGATAGTCACGGTTACAGCCAGGAACATCGTGTCAATTACGGACAAGAGTGTCCTCAATCTGATTCCCGAGACGAGAGCGGGGGTCGGAGATAATGTGCTGGGTGAGATCATTCTCACAAAGCAGACAGATGTGTCAATCGCCGCTCAGACCATTGAGGGTGGAAAAGCCACAGCCTTCAAGTACATGGAGATAGGGACGGATACCACATGGCGCGAATCTGTCAATGCGTCAAATGGAATTATCTTCCTGAAGCTCAATCCGGGGAAGTGGCACATCGTGCCAATCTTCCCACCGGAAGTTCTCCGTTCACCGGATTATCAGTATTACGGTGGTGGCGGTAAGGGTTAAGCGTTCTTTGTCAGTTTGCTCTTTGTTAGTTTCAAAGGTCGCGTATTCGTTTCAAACGGTACGCGACTTTTTTCTTGCCATTTTTTGGTATAATTTATTTTGTGAAAAAGAAATCTCGAAAATTTGAAGTCAGATTTTTGTCAATTGGTTTTGTTCTCTTGCTAGTTTAGAACCTTGTATTTATTCGGGCTACATCATATAATTTCAACCAAAGGTACCCATATTTGGGTACCAATATGACACAAAGCATCAATTTATGGAAAAAGACTACATTTTAGACTTAATGAGATCGAATAAAACTGTCTTTACTTTCAAAGATGTGCTTTTACTATGGGGAGAATCTGACGTGAATTTCGTTAAAAAAAAGATTAATCGTTATGTTAAAGCAGGCAAACTGAACCCAATACGTAGAGGTATTTATTCAAAAGATAAAAACTATGATAAATACGAGCTGGCTACAAAAATATACACTCCATCATATATTAGCATGGAGACCGTTTTAGGTGCTGCTGGAATTACTTTTCAACTGTACGGTCAGATTTTTGTTGTGTCATATACCACCAAAGAAATTGAATGCGATGGACAGAAATATTCTTATAAAAAAATTAAAGACACCATTCTCACCAATCAGATTGGTGTAGAGTCAAGAGAGAACTACAGTATTGCTTTACCAGAAAGAGCATTTTTGGATGTTATATATTTCAATAAAAATTATCATTTTGATAATTTATCAGTCTTGAATTGGGAAAAAGTGTACGAGATTTTGCCTATTTATGGTGGCAATAAACGAATGGCTAAAATGGTAAAAATGTACCACGAGGCGGACAAGAAAGATTTATAATAATTATATGGCCATTGATACAGCAAAACATAAAAATATTCTCATAAAAATCCTGAAAGATATCTATACTGATTCCACTATCAGTACAATTTTAGGATTCAAGGGTGGTACAGCCGCTACACTTTTCTACAATCTCGATCGTTTTTCGGTAGACCTGGATTTTGATTTGCTTGACGCCGAAAAAGAGGATTATGTATTTGAACATGTCAAAATAATTCTTGAAAAATACGGTACATTAAAAGAGGTACGCAAAAAAAGATTCAATTTTCTTTACATTTTATCTTATGATGATAAAGATATTAATGCTCAAAACGTCAAGGTGGAAATCAATCGCCGTGAGTTCGGTTCAAAATATACAGTGAAATCATTTCTCGGTATTTCTATGCAAATAATGGTCAAAGAAGATATGCTTGCTCATAAGCTTTTTGCCATGTATGAACGGATAGGTAGAACTAACCGTGATATTTTTGATGTACAGTTTTTCCTCTCTCATGACTGGCCTGTTAATAAGAAAATTATTAAGGAACGTATAGGAGTTTCGTATGCAGATTTTTTGAAAAAATGTATAGATGTGATGGAAAAATTTGATGACAACAACGTTCTATCCGGCATGGGTGAACTACTCACCGAAAAACAGAAAGCATGGGCAAAGGCAAAACTTAAGTCAGAGGCGTTGTTTTCGCTCAAGTTAGCTTTGGAAAAGGAAAAGTAAATCTCGATTTGTAGTTGTGCATAACTTTCCTTGCATAGAACGCTGGGGGGGGTAAACTGGCATAGTGAGTTTCGGTCCTCGAAATCTCGCCCAAACCGCTCGACCGTTTTGGGCGTGTTTTATTAAAAGTCAATTAATAGTAATAGGAAAAATTATAAAAAAATGTCAAAGAAAATCACACTTGGTTTTATCTCCATAATGCTTCTCGTCGGCTTGTTTGGATTTGGTGTTATTCAACACGCATCCGCACAAGGCATCAGTTTTTCTCTCGCCCAGCTTGTCGAGTTACTTATCAGACTAGAAGTGATTGCTCCTGACAAAATAGAAGTCGCTAGAGCTTTTGTAGCGAGTCAAAATACTACGCCAGCAAATACTACAACCCAGACAACTACCGCTACTCGTCGTCCTCTCGCTTGTGGATCTAAGGGTGATCTAGATGGTAATGGAATTATCACACGTGCGGATTACAATTTATTAGCTGAAGTAGTTGTTGGTAACAGGAGTTCTACTCTAGCTATAGCTGACATCAACGGGAGTGGTAATATTGATGCGGCAGACTATGTAGCACTAGATAGATATATAAAAGGGCTCGATACCACATTTACGGGTTGTTCTGCTACAACCGTTGTTGTGCCTATCACACCAACAACAAACATACCTATTACCGCCACATGTACCGGTACCGGTTCACAACTTTCTGCTATATGGCGAGCCTCTGCTTCAGGGGGTATGGCACCATATAGTTATAATTGGGATATTTATAATAGTCCTACTTCGCATTATTCGACCAATACATCATCAAGTGAATATGCCTCAACATATTCTTCGTCAGGTTCAAAACAATCGCTTTTGCGAGTTTCTGATGCTCTAGGAAGATCTGTTTCAGTGAGCTGTTCGGCAAATGTCTTGGCGGCTTCAACAGCCACACAACAAACGACTGCCACAACACAACTAACACCCGCTATCACATACAGTAGCGTTTCATCGATTGTGGCAGGCGAAGTGGTAACGGTATACGGCAATAATTTTCCAATGAATGCAGATATTGTCATGGACGGCAGAACGACCATAAACACGAATTCCAACTCGAGTAACGCTGTTGCGTTCGCCGTGCCGTCGAATACTTCCGCCGGAGTCCATACGATCCAAGTCGGCCGTGCATCCAGTAACACTATTTATGATCAGAATGCAGGCTCACTTAGCAATGTTGTTTATCTTACTGTTACTACTCCAATAAATTTAGCTCCAACTAGACAAACCTGCGGTGGAATCGAGCCAGTATCCAACGGTTATGTTCAAAAAGGTTTTAGTTATTATTCATCAGGTTATAGTCCTTCTACATGGACTTCTATTACAACTGGAGCTCCAAATGCTTGTCAATATACTTGTGTAAATGGTGGGACAGACAATGGAAACGGATGTTCAGCTCCTGTTGTAACTCTCACAAATGATATTAGTTATGATTATATTCCAGCAAGTGTTGTGGCTGGGCAGGTTATTAATATTAGGGTGACAAATCGTGGCACAAAAACATGGGGAAGTTCTCATGATGTAGCTCTATCAAATAGTAATCTCACTTCAAATCTACAAATGGTAAATTTGGGAACAACACCCCCAAACACTCCAGTTAATGTAGTATTTACAGCTCCAACTACAGCAGGAACTTATGTCATAAGAGCTGTGGAACAAAATTTCGGATGGTTTGGAAATAATCAGACAATTACAGTCACAGCAGCACAGGCAGTAGCACAGCCCATATCGGCGTATCTCAATATAAGTTCATCTTGTTTAGTTCCTGGAACGAACGTGACAGCTACGGCTGTCGTATCGGGTGATGGTATTACTTCAAAAATTCTCGAAAAAGATACAAATTCTGATACAGTTTATGGACAGGTTGCCAATTGGGGTAGTGGACCAGGTATTCATTCGTTTACAACATCTGAAAGCTCAACTTATAGCGGTAGACTAGATCTCAAATTGAGTGTTAACGGAATAGTGAGAGATAGTAAAAGTATCATGGTTTCTAGTCAATGTGCTGCTAGTGTTCCGGCAATAGAAGAAGAGCCGGCTCCAGAAGAACAGTCAAATAGTGCTGCAAATAGCAATTTCGGCAATGTTCTCATAGGCTACGATTCGATTATGAAGTTGCTTCAAATTTTGAGGTAGAAATTGTCCATAACGAAAATTTATTGACTTTGCTTGACTGTTTGCTATTATGTGCAATACGCATTTTGCGCACTTTTTGGTTGGTTTAAAGTATTGTGGGTATAATCATTATTAATTATTCATTTTAATTTTTTCTTTATTTATGGCAGAATTTTCACGAACAAAGCCTCATGTAAATGTCGGTACAATCGGTCACGTTGACCACGGCAAGACGACTCTCACCGCCGCTATCCTTGCGACTCAAGCTCGCGATGGCTTGGCTAATCCGAAAGCCTATGCAGATATCGCAAAGGGAGGCACCGTTCGCGACGCTTCAAAAATTGTTACCATTTCTCTCGCTCATGTCGAATACGAATCTGAAAAACGTCATTACGCTCACATAGACTGTCCCGGGCACGCTGACTTCATAAAAAACATGATCACCGGTGCTGCTCAAATGGACGGAGCCGTTCTCGTGGTTTCCGCTATCGACGGTCCTATGCCCCAGACACGTGAACATATCCTCCTCGCCAAACAGGTCGGTGTACCACGCATCGTTGTTTTTCTCAACAAATGCGATGCCGTAGACGACAAAGATTTAATTGACCTCGTCGAAGGTGAAGTGCGTGATCTCCTCACCAAATACGGCTTTGATGGCGCAAATACTCCTGTTATTCGCGGTTCAGCTCTTAAAGCTCTCGAAGCCAAAGACAACAAAAACGAGTGGGCTATGAAAATAAAGGAACTCATAACCACTCTCGACACTTATATCCCAATGCCAGAGCGCGCAACTGACAAACCATTCCTCATGCCTATCGAAGACATATTCTCTATAGAAGGTCGTGGTACTGTAGTTACAGGTCGTATAGAACGCGGTCAAGTAAAAATTGGCGATGAAGTAGAAATTGTCGGTATTCAACCTACATCAAAGACTGTTATTACCGGTATCGAAATGTTCAACAAACAACTCCAATCAGGTATGGCTGGAGATAATGCCGGAGTGCTCCTGCGCGGTACAGCAAAAGACGCCGTCCATCGTGGACAGGTTCTCGCTAAACCAGGTACGACTACCCCTCATACGGAATTCGAGGCAGAGGTGCTCATTTTGAAAAAGGAAGAAGGGGGCCGACACACACCATTCTTCAACGGTTACAAACCACAGTTTTACGTTCGAACCACTGACGTTACAGGTGAAGTGACTCTAAATCCAGGTGTTGAAATGGTTATGCCTGGCGATACAGTGACGTTTAAAGTAAAACTCCATGCCCCTATCGCTCTCGAAGAAAAGCAGAGATTCGCTATCCGCGAAGGTGGCAAGACTGTCGGTGCAGGCGTCGTCACAAAAATCACAAAATAATAGCCAATAACCAGCAATTTGTAATCTGATCATATGGCCGAAGTAACAAAAAAAACAGTCGCGAAAAAGCCAAAAGCAGTGAAAGCGCCAAAAATAGAGGCGGTTATTCCGAGACTGCGTATCCGCGTCCGCGCCTATGAGAACAAAGTTCTGGACGCTTCGGTAAAGCAAATCATAGACACGGCTCTCCGCTATGATGTCGTGGTCATCGGTCCAGTTCCACTTCCAACCGAAATCAAAAAATATACTGTAAACCGATCGGCATTCGTTTATAAAAATGCCCGTGAGCAGTTTGAGATGAGGGTTCACAAGAGACTGATTGATATCCTAAATCCAAACGCAAAAATCATAGAGGCTCTGACAAATATGTCATTGCCTAGCGGGGTGAACATAGATGTGAAGATGATATAGTCAAAAAACCAGCACATACGAGTTTTTTCATTGCTCGGCACCGGGACCATTGAATTAGCTAAACATAATCGGTCCTAATCGTCTTACAGACGCTGTCCACTCATTGGCTCTCGCAGACTCGAGCTCAATGAGTCTTGCGGATGCTCCGCATCCTCACCTCGCAATTCAAAAACTATATGTGCTGGTTTTCTTGTACCCGTAACTTATGGAAAAGTTATCCACAGTTATTGCGTAAAAATTCATAATTTCTTTATCTCGGTTTTGTTAGGGTTTTGGTATGAAAAAAGATAAGAAAATAATTCCGGTTGTAATAGAGGAGCGGATTTTTATAATTCGGGGAAAGAAAGTAATGATAGATGCTCATTTAGCAGAACTCTATCAAGTGACGACAAAACATTTAAATCAACAAGTAAAAAGAAATTTAAAAAGGTTCCCTGCAGATTTTATGTTTCAATTAACAATAAATGAAAAAGATGAGGTGGTCACAATTTGTGACCACCTAGCAAACTTGAAATTTTCACACAAATTACCGTATGCTTTTACTGAACATGGGGTTGCCATGCTCTCTTCTGTGCTTCGAAGTGATCGTGCTGTGCAAATGAGTGTTTTTATAGTTCGTGCATTTGTAAAACTTCACGAACTACTTTTAACTAATATGGAACTGGCAAAAAAATTCAATGAACTGGAACGTACTCAAAAAGAGCAAGGACAACAGATATCAACAATAAATTCCGTTGTCACACAACTGATAAATCCACCTAAGGATCCAGCTGGTTTTCGTTTCGATTGACTATAAGGGGGGATAGGTATATGATAATTTCATACATTATCATATAATTTCATATAATGATTATGACCACTATATCTATACCCATAACGTCGAAACAGGAAAGCTTTATAAAGTCTCTTATAAAGAGAGGAACAGTTGCTAACAAGGCTCATGCTGTACGTCGTGCCCTCGATCTCATGGCCGAGGAAGAGGTTGTTTTACGTGTGCTCAAATCTCAACAGGAGGCGAAGGAAGGAAAAATACTTCGTGGCGATTTGGATGATCTTGTAAAACTCTTTTAAATGATTTCAGTTTCTTATACACCGTCTTTCTTGAAACAGGCCAAGTCTCTCGAAAATAGGGTATATCGAGATTTAAAGAAAAAAATTGAATTACTCAAAAACCCACAGAATCATAAAGTTTTAAAAGTTCACAAACTTCATGACAGACTCTATGGTTGTTATGCGTTTTCTATTACACACAGCATTAGGGTTATCTTTGAATACACTACAAAATCAGAGGTTCTATTTCACGATGTAGGTGGTCATGAGATATATTAATAATAGAGTGCAAAAATGGGTGGGGTTATTCAGAAAGTTGCATTATTTTCAGGCCTAGTGTAGTATCTTCGTCATTGAAGCGACTGCTTCTTTTTAGTTTTAAAAGTATTTAGAGAGCCTACGGATCCCCCAGATCCGCGCTCGGGCAAACATGAAATTTATACTCGGTACAAAGAAAAATATGACACAGATTTTTGACGCTAATGGGCGTGCTTTTCCCGCAACTATTCTTTCGGCTGGTCCGGTCATAGTTACACAAGTGAAAACAGTAGCGACTGACGGTTACAGTGGCGTTCAAGTCGGTTTTGGCGAACAAAAAGAGCGGAGACTTGGTAAAGCGGTTGTGGGACATTTGAAGGTGGCGGTTTCGGCGGGCGCAGCTGGCAATTATCGACACATGAGTGAATTCCGACTTTCAAGTGAAGAAACGGCAAAATTTAAAGTTGGTGATCGTGTTGACCTTTCTACATTCGCCGAGGGCGACTCTGTTTCCGTTCGTTCGCTCTCAAAAGGCAAGGGTTTCCAAGGCGTGGTCAAGCGTCATCATTTCAGAGGAGGCCCGAGAACTCACGGTCAAAAACATTCGGAGCGCGAACCCGGTTCGATCAACGGTGGTGGACGCGTTGGCTCTGGTCGTGTGGCAAAAGGCAAGAGAATGCCCGGCAGAATGGGTGGTGATATGGTTACCGTTCAAAATTTAAAAGTTCTCCAGATACGTCCAGAAACAAATGAATTAGTCGTGCACGGCTCTCTTCCCGGTCGAAAGGGAGTTCTAGTTTCTATTGTCGCCTAATTTTTAAATATATGACTACAACTACGAAAGAAAAGAAGGTAAAAAATATGGAAGCAACTATCTATAATACAAAGGGCACACCTGCTGGCACAATAGTTTTGCCTAAAAAGATTTTCGGCGTTTCTTGGAACTCTGACCTCGTTCATCAAGTCATGCACTCTATGATGTCTTCAGCTCGTCAGCCTATAGCTCATACAAAAACTCGTGGTGAGGTACGAGGAGGTGGCAAAAAGCCTTGGAGACAAAAAGGTACTGGTCGCGCACGGCACGGTTCGACCCGTTCTCCTCTCTGGATCGGCGGAGGTGTGGCTCATGGTCCTCGTAAAGACAAAAATTACGACAGAAAAATAAATAAAACCATGAAAACAAAAGCTTTTATCACTCTACTTTCAAAGAAATGGAAAGACGGTGAAATACTTTTTGTAGATTCACTTTTTTTCCCATCTCCAAAGACGACCGAGGCAAAGACGGTTCTTGTTTCTCTTGCTAAAAACATAGGCTTTGAAAAACTTTCAACAAAGCCAAAAAACGCGGCATTTATCGCTCTCGCCAAAAAAAATATCAATGTTGAAAAAAGTTTCCGAAATATCGGCTCTATTGCTCTGGATGAAACAAGAAATCTGAATTTGCTCGATGTTTTGAATCACAAATTTATTATCATTGAAAATCCGGTCGAATCAATGAAAGTCATTGAATCTAAAATCCAATAATATAAACAACATAGAAATATATGGCTCTATTTTGGCAAAAAGGAAATAAAGAAACGCTAGTGGTAAAGCCTGAAAAGGTAACGAAAAAGCCTATCGTAAAAACTTCTGTAAAAACAAAGGTTGAAAAAAAGGCACTCGTAAAATCAGAAAATCAGGCTGAAAAGCGTTCCGCAGCTGTTACTGGTGGAGTTACCTTTCCAAAAGGTTCGGCTGTTATAAAGCCTCGTATTACGGAAAAATCAGGCCAATTATCCCAAAAAGGCGTTTATACGTTTGAAGTTTTGAAGAGCGCTAATTCACAGCAAATTTCGGTAGCCATAAAAGAAGCGTACAAAGTTACTCCGGTAAAAATTTCAATTGCTCCAATCAAATCCAAAACAATGTTTACTCGAGGTAAATTAGGCAGAACAGTTTCTGGTAAAAAAGCCTACGTTTATTTGAAGAAGGGCGAAAAAATAGAATTCATCTAATTTTAATTATCAAAAATATATGAAAACATATAGACCAACCAGCCCATCGAGACGTGGCATGCAGACCATAAACTTCAAAGATTATGTTACAAAGAAAAATCCTTTGAAGGCTCTCACATATGGCAGAAAGCGTGATGTAGGACGGAATGCTTTTGGTCGTGTCACGGTTCGTCATAAAGGTGGAGGACACAAGAGACTCTATAGAGATATATCTTTTTCATATGACAAACTGGATATTCCGGCAACTGTTCAATCTGTCGAATACGACCCAAATCGTTCTGGTTTTATAGGTCTCGTCGCCTATCGTGATGGAAAGAGGCGATATGTATTGCTTCCAAAATCTGTCAAAGTTGGCACTACGATTATTGCCGGATCAAGTGTTGCTGTTGAAGCAGGTAATGCTTTACCCTTAAAGAAAATTCCTGTCGGCACATTTATTTATAATATCGAACTAAAGCCAAAAGGTGGAGCAAAGGTTGCTCGTGCCGCTGGCATATTTGCCCAGGTTATTGGTAACGATGCTAGATATACGCAGATCAAAATGCCTTCGACGGAAATTCGCAGAGTTCACGAAGAATGTTTTGCTATGATCGGTCAGGTTTCAAATGATGAACATTGGCTCGTCAATTCAGGTAAAGCGGGACGTTCCAGATGGCTCGGTATTCGTCCTACTGTCCGTGGTACAGCTCAAAACCCGGTAGACCATCCATACGGCGGAGGTGAAGGTCGTCAGGGTAGAGGTTTACGACGTCTCAAAACTCGTTGGGGCAAGCCATCTGGTAAGGGTCAAAAAACCAGAACACCAAAGAAATACTCGAATGTCTTTATTGTTACTCGTAGAAAAGTTGGTAAAGATAGAAATTCTATTCAATAATCTGTCTTTGTGTTGAAAATTTTCTGATAAACCCATAACAACCCCATTAATTCTTGTGCGAGCGTGTGCGCCACATTCTCTACTTCAGCAACCGATATTTTTTTGAGACTCATTCTAGACATTCACGAGTTTGATTATTCTTCTTTACCCAATCTTTCAAATGCTATTTTATATTCTTTTACAGCTTTTTTCACAACGCCCCTTATTTCATCTTTTTGTTCTGATGACACCAAGAAACCCAAAACGACATCCAAATCTGGTTTGGTAATTATGTAACTGTATCCAACTTTGACGGCTTTCAATCTCCCAATTTTTATTTTTTTGAGGACAGCTTCGGGGCTGATTCGCATTATTTTGGCGACTTCAGTTGTAGAAAAGTATTGTTTTGCTTGGTTATTTTGTGACATCTCTATAGGTTATCATATACTAACCTATAATACAAGGTGAAATGAAATTATAAAAATAATTGATTGAAAACAGGTCTGGTGGATAGATGAACCTTTTCCTAAGTTATTGCTTTACTGTGGGGTGCATAACTTTCCTTGCATAGAATATTGGGGGGGGGTAAACTGGCATAGTGAGTTTTGGTCCTCGAAATATCGCCCAAA
>JBBTTY010000013.1:0-24118 GCA_038063975.1 Patescibacteria group bacterium
TAATTCTAACAAAAGAAAGTACTGTACCGTGTCCACTTTATGGGGTACAGATCAATGGTGGACCCTACAGGACTCGAACCTGCCACCCCCTCATTGCAAATGAGGTGCTCTACCAGATGAGCTAAGGGCCCAAATTGGAATTTGGACTTTGGTAATATAGCTCAAAAGCTAAAGCTTTTCAAGAGTAAAAACAAAAATCTAGGAGCTATTCACAAGAAGTAACGTTTGCTATCAAATTAGTCGTTTTTTCTTTGGCTACACCAACACTGTCAAGACAATACATGACGGGAGCTCCGGAAGCGGTAGCTTTGAGAGGAGTTTCAACAGCGAAAGCACTACCATCCGTAGATTCATGACAAGTGACAGTATCAAACGAACCCGCCGTAGCCAAATTAATATTCAGAGCTTTGGTGGATGTTCCCCACGCAGTCTGCGCACCTACCAAATTTGCATTTATCGTAGCTGTACCGTCAGCAGAAGCGGTAGTGTCACAAACACCAACATAAGAATCCGTATTACCGCTATAATAAAGCGCTGCTTGGGTACGAGCACCGGCCATGTTTTGTAAAATGGCGACATCGGCACCCTTTGTACGAGCGATGTTGACCGAGGCGGTTACTATAGACGCCAATATGCCTATAATAGCAATGACCACTAACAACTCTATAATCGTAAAGCCATTGACCGAGATTTTTATATTTTTCATACGTCTAATAATACCACCAGACTATTTACGTGCAATAGCCAGAGTTAACACATGATCAAAAAATTCAGATAGAGGAAAACCCCCCGCATCACCAGCTTTTGGAATGAGAGAATGAGATGTCATACCTGGTAGAGTATTCACTTCCAGAAAATAAACACCACGTTTGGGATGAACAATAAAATCAGAACGAGAATAATGACGTAGACCCAAATGCTCATGGATTGCTTTGGATACTTCTTGGATAGTTTGTTTTATAGATTCATCAAATTTGGTCGGACATATATATCTAGTATCTTCACTAATATATTTTGCGTGATAATCGTAAAAATCTTCTTTTGGAATAATTTCAATCGGAAATAGAGAATAAGTTTTCTGCCCACGAAAATTATCTACAACCCCGCACGTCACTTCCCTGCCCTCTATGAATTCTTCTATAATGACTGAATCGGAATGCTCTAGAGCTTTTTTTAGCGCCGATTCCAAATCAAAAAAAGTTTTAACGATGGTAATACCGACAGATGAACCTGCGGAGAGAGGTTTTACAATCGAAGGGTGTGGAATAATTCGAAAAATTTCATTAACACCTATCTGTTTTATCTCATCTCGAGTAAAAACTTTGTGAGCGGCAAATTTTATTTTGTCTTTTAGGTGAGAGAGAGCATTTTTGGTCAAGTGTTTGTTCATAGCCAGAGCCGAAGCAAAAGATTTTGATCCTGTAAAAGGAATACCGATATGTTCTAAAATTCTCTGCACTTTGCCGTCCTCGCCGTATTGTCCATGGAGCGCCACAAAAGCCACATCAATATGTTTCAATATCTCCGCCGGCTTTTTCTCTACGCCTCCTACATGCCAAGCACCCACACGGGAAATAAAAACATCAATCGGTTCATATTTTGCAGGCAAATTCTTGAGAACTGTTTCACCGGACTTCAAGGAAACCTCGTACTCGGACGAAGGCCCACCACGTAGAACCGCCACACGAGTTTTGTGAGCAAAAGACATGGGTTTATTATAACCCAAAGATATGCTTTACAAGTCTTCAAATAATTTGATATTCACAAAGTTATATTGACCCACAAGCAAAATGATGTAAAATAGATTATGAAAAGCTAATTATTCTGATTAGCCGAACAAAACCGCATAATTAAGTATCGATGCAAAACCAACCTGGTTACGTCCTGCTTCAAAACGGCACAACAAAAGAGTTCAGGGCTTCGAGTCCAAAAATGGCCTTGAAAGTTGTCATGAGAATTCTCAACTTGCGCTCCTTGACTGGAAAAGCTATGAAAAAGGCAAAAGCTGTAGCAATCTTTTTTGGCAGAAAGTTTCGTATTATTTTCCCCTTTAGACATCAACGTTCTCGCGAAGAACATAAAGCTCGCCGAGACGAAAAACGCAACAACCGTCCGACCATTGATCGTGATAATCATCACGATATTGGCCGACGACAGCACGATGTGAGATGGTCAGTCGCAGTGTAATCAGGTTTTAATCAGATTTTTTTCCAGAAGCTTCGACTTAATCGTTGAGGCTTTTTGTTGCGAATTATTCAAACGAAACTTCTCAATCTATAGAAAACATAAAAAGCCCCCGAGAATTTTTGTCTCGAGGGCAAATCATGTTTCCTATAGGTGATACATCGGGTAGAGTTGCTATTTTTTGTATTTTTTTAGAAAATCAAACTTGAATTCCTGAAAGTTATCGGCGAGGAGAGCTTTTCTCATGGCGGACACCAGATTGACGATGAAATAGAGATTGTGAACGGAACAAAGCATAGGCCCGAGCATTTCGCGTGATTTGTAGAGATGGCCTATGTATGCACGGCTATGGTTTTTGCAAGCATAACACTCACAACCTAGATCAAGTGGGCGGAGATCTTCTCTGTATAAAACATTTCCTATGTGAATCTTGCCTTCTCTCGTATAGACAGTGCCATGACGACCGAGACGTGTGGGAGCCACGCAATCAAAAGTATCACAACCATTTTCTACGCCGAGGAATAAATCTTCGGGTTCACCAATACCCAAGAGATGTCTGGGTTTATCTTCTGGCAAAATTTCATTGACCCATCTCACCGCTGTATGCAAATCTTCTTTATCAAACGATCCGCCTATGCCAAAGCCGTCAAAATCCATATTTCCGATAGCTTTGGCGCTTTCTTTTCGCAAATCTTCATAGCGACCACCTTGAACGATGCCGAAAAGAGCTTGTTTTTCGGCTGGCGAACCTTTTACCTGTTTTGATTTGTGATATTCTAGCGATCGTTTGGCCCATCTATGAGTACGCTCTAGAGCTTCACGCTGATAGCTTTTAGATTCTGTAGGCGATGTACACTCGTCAAAAGCGAATATAATATCAGCGCCTATATTGTGTTGCATTTCTATGGAACGTTCAGGGGTAATGTAATGAATAGAACCATCCATAGACGATTTGAAAGTGGCACCGTCATAATCTATTTCTACAAGTTTCGGTTTTATTTCTTCTTCATCTTTCTCTTTTATAAGTGGCACTATCGGAGCGTTTTTCAGTATTTTCGAAATATTTGTACCATAGCCGGCACCCAAAGAAAATACTTGGAAACCACCGGAATCGGTCATGGTTGGCCCTGGCCAATTCATCATTTTGTGGAGACCACCTTGGACTTTCACTTTCAAATCTCCTGGTTGCATGTATAGGTGATATGTATTTGCCATAATGGCTTTTACGCCAGCATCACGGAGCATTTCTATAGTGAGACTGCGTACAGATGCTTTTGTGCCCACAGCAATAAAAGCTGGTGTTTCTATGATGCCGTGTGGAGTATGAATTTTACCAACGCGGGCGAGTGCAGAGACTTTCTTTTCAATCGTAAAGGTGATTGATTTTTTCATTCTCTATTCTCTACTATTCATTTCGCGTGGGCGCTTTCTTTATGATTTCCATAATTTCGTCGTCCGAATCTGTTATGTGAAAAATCTTTTCATCACCCGAACTGATGGTCTGGTAATCATCGTGTAAGACAGTCATCAAATCGAGAATTCTCTGCCAATACTCCCGGCCGATGCAGATAATCGGCACTTTCCTAATTTTGTTTGTCTGGATGAGAGTGATCAATTCAAAAAATTCATCGAGAGTGCCAAATCCACCGGGAAAGAAAATATATACTTCGGCAGAAAAAGACAGAGCTACTTTCCTGATGAAAAAATAGTAGAATCTCATATGGGCAGTGAGGTATTGATTCATTTTCTGTTCGTTAGGCAAGACGATATTCATACCGATCGATTTGCCACCGGCCTCAAAAGCTCCACGGTTAGCCGCCTCCATTACACCAGAACCACCACCTGTAACAACAGTGAATTGTAGGTCTTCTACGATACGGCGAGCGAGAGCACGGGCGTGAATATAGCATGGATGATCTTCGGTAAAGCGCGATGAACCAAAAAAAGAGACGGAGTGAGGATAGTTTTTCAGGAATTTGAATGCGTGTCTGAATTCACTGTTTATGGTGGATAGTCTGCGCCGGGAATCTGCTACAAAATCCTGGCGAGAGAGCCCATGCGCCGAGTTATGTTTCTCTGTCCACCCTTCCTTGTCTATTTGTTTCTTCCAAAAATTTTCTAACATGTATGTTGATAAACTCGTATAAAATATGTCAATATTATAGTATAATGTAGGTATATTAGCTAAATTAAAATTATTTATGAGATCGTTTAAGACACGTGAACGGATCGCTGTCGTAGTGGCAGTAGCGGGAGCAGGTATACTTTTCTTTGGAGGTAATGTTTGGAATTTTATAACAGGAAGAAGTGCAGACACAGATCAAACAGCCCCACCCATTACAAGTGATACAAATGAAGCAACCCAAAAACAAGAATTTATGAAAAACATCTCCACAACAACCGGACTGGAAATCTATGATGAAAAAGTAGGAGAAGGCGCTGAAGCAGTCTCCAGCAAAACTGTCGCCACACATTATATAGGTCTCCTCTCAGACGGCACAAAATTCGATAGTTCGCTCGATCGCGGAGACGCATTTGAATTCGTTCTAGGTGCAGGTAAAGTCATCAAAGGCTGGGATATAGGTATCGCAGGCATGCGGGTTGGCGGTGTGCGCAAACTCGTCATTTCTCCTGAACTCGGCTACGGCACTAAAGCCATCGGTCCTATTCCTGCCAATTCTACTCTGACATTTGAAGTGCAATTAGTGGGAGTAAAGTAAAAAAACCAAAAAACTTGCTTTTGTTTTTATAGGGCTATATAATTGTTATATGTCAAGCATAATACAATTTACAATAAAAAAAGATGAGGACGGTATTTACTGTGCCAAAGCAGTAGATTTTCCTATTTTTACTTCGGCGAAAACTCTACCGGAACTGGAAAATAATATACGGGAAGCTATGGCACTTTATATAGAAGATGAGGACTTGGCTTCTTTGGGAATTTCTGCCGAACCATCATTGTTAGTAAATTTTGAAATACCTCGCACGGCTTATGCCTAATAAATTGAAAGATCTGTCTGGGAAAGAAATTATAAAATTAAGGGACTTTGCGGGATATTTATAATCAAATCCTTGAATATATACCAGAATCATCGGACGTGAAGGATTTTTTCTTTACCGAATAAAAAACAGAACAAAAGTATACTAAATGTTTGAGTATAGAAAAAGCCCCTGTGCAAACAGGGGCTTCGTGTTCAAAGGATCAAAAGACCAGAGAACTTTTTCAAGCGATAAAGTGCCAAAGCACTATTCGTCGCAGAAGCAGAGGAGGCAGTAGCTGCCGCGCCAGACACTCACGAAGCGGCCCAAGTCGAACTTGAAATCGTCATTCGAGTACCGGTGCACGTAGGGAACCCAGTGGTGTCCGTCGGCACTCTGCCAAAGCCGTTTCGGTTCATCGAAGGAGACATACCACTTTCCTTTCGGCAATTGGTTACTCTTTTGATCGAAGACAAGAGAAAGACCTTGTGCGCCAGTGTAAACCGCTTTTTGCGTGGCAAGGAATGCCATGCGCTCCTCCGAAGTGGTCGTGCCGCCGACGACTTGCTTCCACACGCGAATGCGGAGCTTGTCGCCAGGCTTCAGGACCCGAGTCGGGTTCGGGAAGTTCTTGTCGGTGATCTCGTCGTTGTAGTAATAGAACTTCTTACGGTTCTGCTTACCAAACGTCGTGAGCCGCTTCTCATGCACGTAGTCGTCGGGCACCGTGATGATGCCGAGGTCCACGAGCAGAGCGAATTTTCCAGTGGATTCTGCAGAAACTTTGGGCTCCGGCTTCTTCCAGTCGCCGAAACGAGCCTCCCGATCATTCGGAGAAAGGTTGTTGAACCTTTCCCATTGATTAATAGTGATCTGACCCGCCCGATATTTCGAGAGGGTATCAATTTGCAAGCCAGCCAATTTGGCCGAGCCTGCGTCGATGATTGTAGTGTTCATCGTTTCCTTTATTTACAATGTACTTTCGGAAATCTGCCGAATCAGTCGCAAGAGCATCTTGCTATTATTAGAATATCATTTAATATGAGATTTGTCTATAGTAAACGGTTCTTGTTTTTATTATGAATAAATTCCAATCTGCTTCATGATTTTATAAGTATCACCATGAGAAAGTAACCCTCGATACGAAATTGTTGTTTGTGGTTTGGGATACCAATGCATATTTTTTATAATTTTCCGTTTGGTAGTCGTTCTAATCTGTCGGTGGTACGGAAAGTGTGTCCATCCTAGAAAATCCACGCCAGAGGCGTATGTTTTGATATAGACTTTGTCTTTATGGAGAAATAAATGGAGTTTATCATTGAGAAATTTATGAATATTGGATAAGAGATTTTCAAGGTATTCCCTGTTTTCGGACAGAATCACAAAATCGTCTGCATAGCGTATATAATATTTTACTTTTAGTTCTTGTTTCATATACATATCAAATTCGTGCATATAAATATTTACCAAAAGCTGTGAGGTTAAATTACCTAAAGGAAGACCAATGCCATCGAACTTGGAATGAAAACTGAAAATCACCCGTTCAATAAGCCAGAGAATATCGGCATCTTGAATATGTCTTTTGAGTATATCCATGAGAACCGATTGATCTATGCTCGCGAAAAATTTTCTGATATCACATTTCAAAACAAAACATGTCCGTGTGTGATTTTTTGAAACTTTGCCCGCAAAACATTTGAATCGGTCGAGTGCTCTATGAGTACCTTTGTATTTTCTACACGAATAAGAATCGTAAATAAACCTATAGTGAAAATACCAATAAATTTCTTTGTAAATGAGACGATGCACAATTCTGTCTCGAACGGTCGCTTTGTGAATATTCCTAGGTTTTGGATCTGAAATGTTGAATGCTGTATATGAATCGTGAGTATAGGTTTTGTTTTTCAAAGAATCATAAAGAGCTAGAATGTTTGTGGCTAAATCCATTTCAAAAGCGGCAACATCTTTCCTATGCCGTTTGCCGGAGAGAAATTTTTCCCATGTGGCAAGGAGATTTTCCAGAGTTATGATATATTTATATTCATGACTGAACATACTCCTCATTCTACCCCCCCCCCTACAAGCACCACTAGTGCTTGTAGGGGCCAAAAAAACATACCGTCTATGGCATGATTATTTGGTAAATCTAAAACGCCTCGACCGAATAACTATCGGCGAAAAAATAGACGGTATATTTCTCGCCTTGCTTGAACTGATTTTTAGAGCGTGTTTTGCTCCAGATAAATTTGAAAAACTATCACTCGTTTCCGGAGCTATAAGTAAATGTGATATTTTAAAATTCTTTCTTCAAATAGGTTGGGAGCATAAAATAATAGACCATAAAAAGTACAGTACGCTCATTCTCGAACTTGATCATGTCGGCAGGATGCTCGGCGGTTGGAAAAAGAATATTCAAGAGAAAACTCCCTCTACAAAATAGAGGGAGAAATCATAGAAGTTGCAGAAGCAGAGGAGGCAGTTGTTGTCGTTCCAGTCATTCTCGAAGTTGCCCAAGTTGAACTTGAAATCGTCATTCGAGTTCCGGTTCACGTAGGGAACCCTGTGGTTGCCGTCGGCATTCTGCCAAAGCTTTGTACGATAAACCGCCTATTCCACCGAGGGAGACACCAGCCGCCCTCTGTATTTTATTCCGAGCCTTATTTGCTCGATAGTTTATCGCACCGACTTATTTGATTTTTTCATAAAAGGTGATACTCATCCGCAAGGCATACCCGGCGGATTGCTGGCCGATTCCTCATACGAGAATTCGATCGAGTGAAGCCGTAGCCGAACTCGCAATCTAATTCCAGATAAAAGTATACTAAATGTTTGAGTATAGAAAAGGCCCCTGTGCAAACAGGGGCCTCGCGTTCAAAGGGTCAAAAGACCCAAGAACTTCTTCAAGCGACAAAGTGCCAGAGCACTATTTGTCGCAGAAGCAGAGGAGGCAGTAGCTGTCGTGCCAGTCATTCTCGAAGAAGCCCAAGTAGAACTTGAAATCGACATACGAGCTCCGGCACACGCAGGGAACCCTGTGGTGGCCGTCGGCATCCTGCCAAAGCGCCTTTTTTTCATCAAAGCTGACACTCCAGCGATTGACGGGTAGTTGGTTTTTCCTTTGCTCGTAAGCAAGTGAAGCGCCGTGGGCACCGACAAGGACTGCCTTTTGGTTCTTGAGGAACCCGAGGCAATCTGTCGATGTGACTGTTTCCTTGATCTGGAAAACCTTCACTTTGAATTTCCGGCCGGCAACGAGTTTGGTCGTCGCCTTGCTGTAGTTCTTGTCGGTGATAGTGTCACTGTAATAATTAAATTCCTTGCGGTGAGCATAACTGAACTTGGCCAAGTGAGTGGCATGATCATAACCTTCCGGCACGACCACACTGAACTCGCCAACTTGTTCGAAACGTTCGTCTGCAATGACGGTCATTGTCCCGTCATATTCACCGCGCATTAGGCGATCGTAGGCGGACCAGAACTCGGGATCTGCGCCGTGCTTGATTCCATCAACCCGCTCTTGCGAGAGGTTGAGAGAATTTGCGCGCGTGCACATTTGCCCGTGAAGACTGAACACTGACTCTGGGCTGGCGGATTTGGTTGTCATGTTATATCTCGTATCGTATCGGTGCCGTGTCATCTCTAGATTTCCTGTAAAAGCGAAATCAAGAGTGCTTATCGGGTGCGATCAGATGCGAATTTTTGTCCATTTTCAAGCCGCAAGGCTGAAATAACCAAAAATTCGCATCTGATTTTCTGCTTCTTTCAATGTACTTTTTACCCCTGTATTGTACACCATAACATGCATAAAAGTCAAGCTTTTAGGTAATATTCTTTTCTGTGGCTTATATTAAGGCTTTTTTGGGAAGCGAAAAAGTGTCCGAGTGGTGGCTTTCGGAAGCTGCGAAGGTAGCTGAGAACGAGCTGCTCCGCCAGCAGGCGGAGACAGCGTACACCACGAGGACACTTCTTTCGCTTCCTTTAAACTTACAAAATAAGATTTTTAGCAAAAAAATTTCCGTTTGTTTTCGAGAGACACTCTTCCTTTCGCTTTTCTAGTAATTCTTCAGCTGATTTATCCTCTCGTGTTGGCGGATTTTTTCGTGAGCTTTGGCTTCGATTTGGCGAATACGCTCGCGGGTGACGCCGAATTCCCTGCCCACTTCTTCTAGAGTATGAGTAATACCATCATTCAGACCATGGCGCATTTCCAGAATCTTTCGCTCTTTTGGTGAGAGATCGCCGAGAATGTTTTTTACTTGATCAGCCAATATTCTGCGCGAAGATTCTTGGTCGGGCGACAAAATTTTGTCATCCGAAAGAAAGTCGCCGAGAGTAGACTTGCCGTCGTCACTGTCATCGCCCACGGGAGATTCAAGCGACACGGTGTCTTGGTCAATTTTCTCTATCTGATAGACTTTTTCAACTTCCAATCCCATTTCCGTTGCTATTTCATCAGGCAATGGATCTCGACCGAGGTCTTGGGACAGCCTGCGAAAAACCTGTTTGTACTTTGCAATTGTTTCAACCATATGCACAGGTACACGAATAGTTCTGGACTGGTCAGCCAGAGCACGGGTAATAGCCTGACGAATCCACCATGTAGCGTATGTAGAAAATTTATAACCTTTTGTCCAATCAAATTTATCTACGGCCTTGAACAGACCAAGATTTCCTTCTTGGATCAAGTCGAGTAATGTGAGATCGGCACTACGTCCCACATATTTTTTGGCAATAGAAACTACCAGACGCAAATTCGCCTTTGCGAGTAAACCTTTGGCCTCATCATCTCCTGCCTCAATACGGCGAGCTAATTCTTTTTCCATAGCGGCAGAAACTAGAGGATATTGGCCGATTTCCTTCAAATACATCTGAATGGAATCATATGAGGATTCACTGCCTGCACGACCTAAACCATATTTTTTGGTGGTTTCCTTTGCCGGAGGCTCGAGATCCAATATGCCTCCCGACTCCAAAACATCTACGCCTGCCGAGGACAATTTATTGTATAGATCATCGAGAAATACAATATCATCTTCAATAGTCGGAAATTCTTTTAAAATTTCGTCATATGTCACAAAACCACGCTCTTTACCCTTTGCGAGTAATCTATCAGCCTTTCGTGTCGCTTCACGAGCCTTTTCCTTTGCTCTCTGTTGCTTTGGACTTAACTTTAGCTTTAACGCTTTTTTTTTCGCCTTTTTGATTGTTTTTTTTCCTTTTTTACTGCCTATTTTTCTTGTCTTTTTAGCCATTTGTGTATTATAGCAGAGCTGTTAGGTTTTTTCTGTTAAATTTTTTATTGTTTGAATTCTCTTGGTTAATTGCTGGATTTTTTCCATAATTTCCCTCGTCTCTCCTTTGGTTTTCTCTACCTTGTGAAGTTCCATCATAACAGTTTCGAGCTTTTTTTTTGCATACTCTTCCTCTAGGTGAAGTAAGAGAATCTTCCATTCTTTATCTATATCTGCTTCCTCGTAAGTTATTTCGGCTTCTAGAGTAAGTTCTGCTATATCATCCGGAGAAAGCGCCGTAAATGTTTTCATTTTTTCTTTACCAACGATACTCTCAAATTCATTTTTCTTTTGTTCATCTCCATTGAAATACTTTTTGGCATAGAGAATACCTATGATTTTACGCTCTATGGACTCGAGACGTTCTAGGCGACGAACCTGGTTGGGAGTTGCGAGAAAAGTGTTTTTTATTTCGTTTTTATTCTGATTCACATATTCCTGCAAATCCCTCCAGAGGGCATCTTCACTCACAGCCAATTTGTCGGCAATTTTTTTTATGGCCTGAAATCGAGAAGTATCGCTAGGAATTGCCCTGACGTATGGAAAGATATCCTGTTTCACTTGCTTTAGAACATTACCAGAAGATGCTTTTGAATCAATCAAATTGTCAATCAAAAAGTCTATGAAATCTTTTTTTGTTTCCAGGGCCCTTGTCCAGTCTTTTGGATTGGCTTTTATGATATCAGCTGGATCTTTGACTCCTCTTATATCCACAATTTTGACATTCATACCGAGAGATATAGCTGGCACAATTCTACGCACCGCTTTTTGGCCAGCAGTATCAGCATCGAAAGCGACAACGATATTGACAGAGAGCCTAGTCAGAAGTCCAAAAGCCGAATCTATACCACGATCTTCGGTGAAGGCTGTGCCTGAAGAGGCCACAGTATTCGTAAAGCCGGCCTGATGAGAACAGACGCAATCCATTTGACCCTCAACCAAAATTGAATAATCACGTTTACGTATATCTGTTTTAGCTTTGTCTAGACCATAGAGGATTTTGGATTTGTTGTAAAGCTGGGTCTCAGGGCTATTGAGATATTTTGGCGATTTTTCATCGTCTACGACGATACGACCGGAAAAAGCGACAATTCTACCGGATGTATCGCCTATAGGAAACATGATGCGCCCACGAAAAACGTCATAATACGAATCACTGCCTTGTTTGTCTGTCTTCTTTATGAGACCCACTGCCAATACATCTGCATCACTAAAGCCTCTTGACTTCAAAAAATTCCGCAAAACCCTCCAATCATTCGGATCATAGCCTATGCGTAAACTATCCAGAGGTTTTTCTGTAAGGCCACGATTGA
The DNA here is from genome assembly GCA_038063975.1 of Patescibacteria group bacterium. Taxonomy (GTDB): domain Bacteria; phylum Patescibacteriota; class Minisyncoccia; order Phycocordibacterales; family UBA6065; genus UBA6065. The sequence continues at coordinate 11,768 of JBBTTY010000013.1, forward strand.
GAATATACTGCTTGGCCGATTGATTTTTTTTTAATTCTTCTTCGAAAAATTCCGTGGCAATCTCGAGAATTTCATAGAGAATTTCCTTGCGATTGTCTTTTTGCGAGCCCATCCTATCGAGTTTGACCCCTGCTCTCTCAGCCAAAACTTTGAGAGCACCCATGAAATCCAGACCTTCAAATTTTTCAACAAACGTGAAGATGTCGCCTTTGGCTCCACAACCGAAACAATAGAACGAACGACGTTCGGAAGAAACATAGAATGAAGGAGTTTTTTCATTGTGAAAAGGACAGCGCGACTTGAGGTTTGCGCCAGATTTTTCGAGCTTTATATAAGAACTGACGACATCTATAATGTCGAGACGCTCTTTTATGTCTTCTACATGGCTCATGATTTTTTTGGCACGAAGCGGGGTGAGGTGCTCTGAAAATTATTCTTCTCCTCTGTAAGGATCATCCTTCGGCGTTACTTTATCAATCATCTCATATTTTGGACTACCTTTGTAACCAGAACCAGCTGGAATAAGACGGCCGATGATGACATTTTCTTTCAGTCCTGTGAGTTTGTCTTCTGTGCCACGGATAGCAGCAGAAATAAAGATCCTGGTCGTGTGCTGAAATGACGCCGCCGAGAGAAAGCTCTGACGCGATAGAGATACTTCGGTTATACCCATGACGACGGATTCCGCAACAGCAAGAGTTTTGTCTGCCATTTTTACCTTTTCATTTTCAATATTGAAGTCGTATACATCGAGCAAATCATCAACAGAGAATTTAGTATCTCCGATGTCTGTGACACGCCTGCGAGAAAACATCTGTTTAACGATAATTTCAATATGCTTGCGCGAAACAGTCTCGCCCTGAAGTTCATAGATTTTACCGATTTCGTGAATGATATATTCCATGGCCTTTTCTCTGCCTGAAAATTCAAATATTTCATCTATATCGGCCGAACCATCCGTCAGAAATTGACCTTTTGTGACTTTATCGCCCATTTTTACCAATGCCATACGCTTATAATTGAATAGATACTCTATTTCAGAGGCTTTTTTGACTTTGCTTTTGTCTTCTATATCAGGCAGAATGGTAATGATTTTTTCTTTACCTTGATCTTTTACGGAAGAAACTGTGCCTGAAACAGTAGCGATAATGGCCGGATTTTTCGGTCGGCGTTTTTCAAAAACTTCTTCTACGCGAGGCAAACCTGAGGTAATGTCACCTCCGACGCTCGCTGTACCGCCGGCGTGAAATGTACGCATAGTGAGTTGGGTTCCCGGCTCACCTATAGCCTGAGCGGCAACCGTACCTACAGCTTCGCCTATATCAATGAGATGATTCTTGCCGAGGTCTATACCGTAACATTGTTTACAAACACCGTGGAGAGTTTTACATGTCAATGGCGATCTGACACGCACTTCTGTTATATGAGTGCTTTCAATATTCGTAGCATCATGTTTTGACAAGAGATGCCCTTTTTTATAGGAAATCTTGCCGTCAGATGATTTTATATCGAGAGCTAGGATGCGACCACGGATATTTTTAGCGATTGAGACCTCGATACCTGATATGCTTTCTTTCTTTATGATGATTGAATCTTTTGTTCCGCAATCTTCTTCCGTAACCATGACATCTTGGGCCACATCGAACAGTCGGCGCGTCAAATATCCTGCACGAGCAGTGTTGAGAGCCGTGTCCGTCAGACCTTTGCGGGCACCGTGAGTAGTGATGAAGTATTCGATCGGAGTGAGACCCTCTTTCATGCCAGAAATAATCGGAAATTCGATGGTTTCGCCGGAAGTTGAAGTAATGAGACCTTTCATGCCTACCATTTGAGTAATGTTTCCAATGGAACCTCGAGCGCCAGATTTGATAATGTCAGTCACAGGACCATTTAATTCTAGAGAATCGGGAATCAATTTTTCTATATCTGACTTTGCCTTGTGCCAAATCTCCACGTTTTTTCTGACCCGTTCATCTTCAGACAACAGCCCTTCACCAAATTGATCATTGACCATTTCTGATTCAGCTTTGGACATAGATATGACGGCTCCCTTGCCGGCAGGTTCTATGACATCGTCTATACCCCAAGTGATACCTGAATAAGTAGTGTAAGTGAAGCCAAATGTTTTTATTTTGTCGAGAATAAACGGCACTTTGTCTATGCCATAACGCACGATGAGCTCGTCTACGATAACTGATATGGTTTTTCTATCAATTTCTTTGTTGATGAAGGGATAGTCAGTTGGCAAAATATCGTTGAAGAGAATACGACCAATGGTCGTTTCAAATACCTTGTCTTTGAATTCAGCATATTTCAAATTTTTCGGAGCCAGTACTTTGATATTGGCGCGATAGGAAACTGCGCCGAAATCAGCTGCTAGAATAGCGATTTCCGGAGATTCGAATATCTTACCATCACCTTTTTCTGCTTTTACGTGTTTGGTCATCCAATATGCTCCGAGCACAATATCGAGCATTTTGTTTATGAGTGTCGGATCGCCAGAACCAGGCTTCAAGATGTTCTTGTCGGAAGCCATGATTTCTTTTGCTTCTTTTTGAGCTTCAGGTGAGAGAGGAACGTGAACGGCCATCTGATCACCGTCAAAGTCGGCATTAAAAGCCGAACAGACAAGTGGGTGTATTTGGATAGCATTGCCTTCGATGAGAATCGGCCGGAAAGCCTGAATACCCAGTCGGTGGAGGGTCGGGGCACGATTGAGGAGTACATACTTGCCATCAATTACTTTTTCGAGAATGGCCCAGACTTCAGGAATTCCTTCTTCTATGAGGCGAGACGCGCCACGGATATTGTAAGCCAGTTCAGTTTTTAGAAGTTCTGAAATAACAAAAGGCTTAAACAGCTCGAGAGCCATGTGTTTTGGCAGACCGCATTGATCGAGGGCCAGTTCGGGACCAACGACGATGACCGATCGGCCTGAATAATCAACGCGTTTGCCGAGGAGATTGCCTCGCAGGAGTCCGCGTTTGCCTTTGAGGTTGTCAGCTAGAGATTTGAGAGCGCGCTTTGCAGCCAGAGACCCAGCGGCGGTCGTCGAGTTGCCGTGACGGATGGAATTGTCAATCAGGGCGTCTACCGCTTCTTGGAGAATGCGTTTTTCATTTCGCAAAATAACATCAGGAGCATTAATTTCTTTCAGTTTTGCTAGACGATTGTTTCTGTTTATAACGCGTCGATAGAGATCGTTGACATCTGACGTGGCATAACGACCACCATCGAGAGGAACCATGGGACGGAGTGCTGGCGGAATGACGGGAATGCGTGATAGAAACATCCATTCCGGTCTAGTGCCACTCTTTATCATAGACCTGATCACAGAGAGTCTGCGATTCATTTTGTCTCTCTCTAAACTATTGGCTTTTTCCAGATCAGAAACCACTTTTGCCTCTAATTTTTTGAGATCTATATTTTTGCAAATATTATATATTGTCTCCGCACCAATACCAGCCTCAAAGAGAGTCGAATATTTCATGGCATATTTGCCATATTCCAACTCATCGAGAACGACACCCTGTTCTATGGCTCCAATTTCTTTTTTGGTGGCCTGATACATGTTTTTGAGGGCTTCTTTTGTCTTTTCGTCTTGGACAGTTTTGGCTTTGGTTTTGAATTCGGATTCGAGATCGCGCATTATTTCGGCGCGAGCGGTTTCGTGGACGATTGTAACAATGTAACCAGCAAAGTAAATAACTTTTTCCAAATCCGCCGTAGTCATGCCGAGAATGATGCCAAGACGAGACGGCATAGAGCGCAAAAACCATATATGAGAAACGGGAGTAGCCAGTTCTATATGACCCATTCTCTCGCGACGGACAATCGAGCGGGTGATTTCTACTCCGCATTTTTCACAGACAATGCCTTTGTATCTGATCCCGCGATATTTGCCACAGTAACATTCATAATCTTTTTCCGGACCAAAAATTTTCTCGTCAAAAAGGCCGTTTTTCTCGGAGCGCTGGGTGCGGTAATTTATAGTCTCCGGCTTTGTCACTTCTCCGAAAGACCACTCTTTTATGCGTTCCGGCGAAGCCAAACGTAGAGCTACCACATCAAAATTTGTCTGCTCGCTCGATCTATTTCTAGGTGTATATGCCATAAATTTATTTTCTTTTGTTTATATCTCTGCCGTCTTTGCGCAGTTCGACATCCAATGCCAGTCCTCGGAGACTGTTCAGCAATACATGGAAAGATGCCGGAATATTCGGCGGTTGTAGTTTTTCGCCTTTTACAATCGAATCAAATGTTTGAGAGCGGCCTTGGATATCATCCGATTTGACCGTCAGAATTTCACGGAGAGTATAAGCCGCACCGTGACCGAGCAGTGCCCAGACTTCCATTTCTCCAAATCTCTGTCCCCCTCCCTGTGCCTTGCCTCCGAGAGGCTGTTGGGTAATGAGCGAGTACGGACCAATCGAACGCATGTGAATCTTGTCCTCAACCATGTGGTGGAGCTTCAGTATGTACATATAGCCAACGGAAATATCCTGTTGGAACTTTTCACCTGTGCGACCATCATAGAGAGGAATTTTTCCGTTAGCAGGCAGACCGGCTTTTACGAGTTCTTGTTTAATTTCTTCGCCCGTAGCACCAGAAAAAGGTGGCACGATTGCTTGATAATTTAGAGTATGAGCAGCCATACCGAGGTGAAGTTCCAAAATCTGACCGAGATTCATACGAGACGGCACGCCAAGAGGTGTGAGAATGACATCAATAGGCGTTCCATCGGCCATGTATGGCATGTCTTCTTCTGGCAAAATACGAGAGATGACGCCTTTGTTTCCGTGACGACCAGCGAGCTTGTCGCCGACAGACACTGTACGGAGTTGAGCGACCTCTACGTGAATTCGTTTTATGATACCCGATTCGAGCTTGTCGCCTTTTTCACGGGAGAAAACTTTGATGGAAATAATGCGACCGCGCTTACCTCCTTCCATCCGTTTGGAAGTATCTTTGACGTCGCGGGCCTTTTCTCCAAAAATCGATCGGAGCAGGCGTTCTTCGGGGGTGAGCTGGGTTTCGCCCTTTGGCGTGATTTTACCGACCAAAATATCGCCAGAGCGGACTTCGGCGCCTATGCGGATAATACCGTCTTCGTCGAGGTTGCGGAGCTTGCCTTCGCCTACATTTGGAATGTCGTGAGTGGTAATTTCAGGTCCCAATTTTGTATCGCGAACATTGACGACAAATTCCTCTATATGAATAGAAGTGAATTTTGAATTCTTGACAACGCGTTCGGAAATGATGATGGCGTCTTCGTAGTTTGCGCCGGACCATGACATAAAGGCCACGAGCATGTTTTGGCCGAGAGCGATTTGACCCATATCAGATGAAGAAGCGTCGGAGAGAACTTGGCCTTTTTCAACCTTGTCGCCAAGATTTACTACTGGACGCTGATGATATGCCGTAAATCCATTTGTTCTCTGAAAAGAAATTAATTTGTATGTTTTCTCTTTACTTTTAGCGCCCTTAAAAACAATATGCTCTGCGTCAACGGCTGTAACAATGCCGTCTTCTGGAGCCAGAATTATTCTGCCTGTATATTCAGCGGCTTTTGCTTCTATACCTGTGGCGACTAGAGGAGCTTCTGGAATAATGCACGGCGTCGCTTGTTTCTGCATGTTCGAACCCATAAGCGCTCGATTGGCATCGTCATGGTTGAGAAACGGAATCATGTTTGTAGCAATGGAGAATGCCTGATTGGTAGAGACGTCTATAAAATCTACCTCCTCACGGGAAACAATCGCCGGACTGCCGTCTCGGCGCACTTCCACTACTTCCTCGGTTATTTTACCTTCTTTATCATAAGTAGTGGCGGCATGGGCAATCCTATGACTCTCTTCTTCGAGAGCGTTCAAATAAATGATTTCTTTGGTCACTTTGCCGTTCTTTACGCGAGCATATGGAGTCTCTATCATGCCGAAATTATTGAGACGGGCATATGTGGAAAGGCGCAAAATGAGACCGATATTCGGACCTTCAGGAGTATGTATCGGACAGAGACGACCGTAGTGGGACGGATGGACGTCGCGCACTTCGAAACCCGCTCTCTCGCGTGTGAGACCTCCAGGACCGAGAGCGGAGAGAGTGCGTAAATGTTCGAGCTCGGAAAGAATGTTTTCCTGCTGCATGAATTGCGAAAGTTGGTTTGTGGTGAAAAATTCTTTGAGGCGAGCTTGGAGGGGTCTGGGAGAAACGAAAGTCAGAGGTGTTGTGGTGTCAGGCTCTATAGTAGACATCCTGTCTTGAATGTTTCGTTTCATTTGGGAGAGACCAATGCGCAATTTCTGCTGCATCAATTCGCCAACATAGCGGACACGTCTGGAGCCGAGATGATCGATGTCGTCTTCCATGGCATCGAGCTCATTGTTGAGGTGAATGATGTGACTGACGATGGTAGCCAAATTTTCCGCGTCTATGGTTTTCTTTTCAAGAGATTTATCGTCCATCGGCTTGCCAAATCTTTTGTTGAAGCGGAAACGACCGACATTGGAGAGATCATATCGATCTTTGTGAAAGAGACCGGAGATGAATTCCCGAGCATTGTCCGCTGTGGCCAGATCGCCATCACGCAGACGTTTATGGATTTCAACATAAGCATCAGAAATAGTTTTAGCTGTATCTTTGGCGAGACATGCGACTATAATTTTATGCGCTGTCTCATCACCTTTGAAGTAGGCCAGAATCTTTTCGTCCGTATCGGCCCCGAGAACGCGCAAGAGAGCCGTAACCATAAACTTTCTCTTGCGATCTATGCGAGCATAGAGAGTACCATCTGTGTCGGTTTCAATTTCGAGCCAGACACCGCGGGCAGGGATAACCTTGGCACCGAAAACCATCTTGCCTTTTACTTCATCGGATGTGAAAAAGACACCAAAAGAACGGGCCAATTGAGGTACGATGACGCGTTCTATGCCGTTTATGATGAAAGTGCCATGATCAGTCATCAGAGGAAAATCAGCCAGGAAGATTTCCTGCTCTTTTTCCGAATTGAGCATTTTATTTTTTAGTTTTATCTTGATCTTTAGAGGCGCTTCGTATGAGAGTTTGTTGTCTTTGGCAAAATGTTCACCATGTTTTGCTTCTGCCAGTTCAAAACCGGTGAAAGAAAGCTCGAATTTTTTGTCTGAGTAGTCTTTGATAGGAGAAAATTCCTGGAAGAGGTCGGTCAGGCCTTTTTCCACCAGCCACTTGAATGATGTGGTCTGCGCTTCTACTAGGTTTGGAATATCCACTAGGGCTTCCTTCCATCGGCCGAAATATTTTTGTTGACGCATAATAAAAAAATTATAATATTGGGAAGCAGAAGTGAACTCGTGGAGCACGGAATTTTTCTTGCTAGAAAAATTCCTCGGCTTCGGCCTCGTCAGGCCTCAGGCGTCTCCACTCGTTCACTTCTACTTCCCTCCCTTATCTTCTAAACCCGATAAAGACGGCAAAAGATGATAAAAACCGAACAAAACGCAAAAATACCTTTTACAAAAGGCATATCACGTCTGTTGGTTCGTCTTTATGAAATTTTAAGCAAGAAAAGGACTAAAAATCCTAGAAACCCTAAATAATCCTTCAGTTTCCCCCAGAACTCAATCTCGCTTGAAGTTACAAACAGTATACATCACGATGCTTTTATTGTCTATTGACTTTTATAGACAATAGGTGTATACTATGTGGCAAATGAACCCCCTAAATTCCACCCTCAACGTTCAATTGCCGGAAAATCTGCGATAACATCAAGGATTCTCTGTTTAAAAACTCGCTTTACCGCAAGTTTTTGTTTTTGCCTAAAGTTGAGTTTGACACTGAAAATATATCAGCTATACTTATAGGTACAAGTACCTTCGGGTTTACCCTCGCAAGAGGGAGAAAAGTGAAAAGCTGTTAGAGGAAATCTCTAACAGCTTTTCGTACTTGTTCGAATATTTCTGGTGTTAAGAAACCAATCTTTTCAACAAATCGTTTTGTGTCAACCACACGTATTTGTGATAAAATAGCCGAAGCTTCTTTCTCTGCTATTAATCCCACAGGAATTCTTAACTTATGTTTTTGATTTGAAGAAGTAAGCGGCACAATCAAGCATGTTTGAAGACTTAATCCTTTTAAAATTAAAACTGGACGTAAATAATCTAATCCTGAACCATCCTGTTCAAAACCGATGTTTACCCCAAGTGAACACCACCAAATATGGCGTTCGTGGTAAACCTTATTTGTTTTCACACTATGAATAATTTTTTTACTTTCATTCCACCTATCAAAATCTTTTTGCATGCTCCAAACTTAGCAAAACAAAGATAAAGAAAAGATAAAGTTTCGCACAGTCGGTGTGGATAACTTTTCAATCATAGAAAATCTTATATATGTGCCGCTTATGCAATTTTGATAGAACTTTAAGCCCTTTCAAAGCGTACCGAAAGTCGTCTGCTTTCTATCGCACCCTTGAGGGTCAAAACGAGAAAAACAAGTCCCGCAACCAGCGCACTCTTTATGACAATATCTGCGTGCGCGAAAGCCGCGCTGAAGAATTTGACCACGGCTTGAATATTGAACAAATCCGGCATGTTGGCTATGACATTGGAAACGGACACCGTTGAAACAATGATGACTGTTGAAGTCATGAGAACTACAAAAGGCGTGACGAACCGGCGCAGGAAAAATATTGTCCGCACTTTTTTCATCACTTTACTGGCAAGTATATTATTCAGCATATTTTTTTCTAATATCATAACCATATATTAATACGTCACATCTCTGCTAATCTTTCGTAATTCGTGCCGAGCGCGATGCATTCGGGTCTTGATCGCACCCTCTGAAACACCTTCGACCGAGGCTATTTCTTTATAATCCTTGCTATCAATTACATACAATCGCAATATGCGAGCAAAAGTTTCAGGCAATCGCGCGAACATAGATTCGAGATAGTCTCGGTCGAGTTTTTGAGCCCTTTCCTCTTCATCATCATGAGGTAAAATAGCCTCCATATCCTCATCTAAAGCCGAAAAGAACTGATGCTCTCTTTTTATTTTTTTATACCAATTAAAACAGACGTTCATCAGTACCTTGTATGCCCAACTAGAAAACCGCGCGCCTTCTACCGGCCGGAATTTCTTGCCGTATATATAGATTTTTACAAAAGTATCCTGCACGACATCCCGTGCCACCTCTTCATCTTTCACGACATTTCTAGCTTTGCGTATAAAAGCCTGCTCGTATCGCTCTACAAGTAATTCAAAAAGGTATGGATACTCGAACGACGCAGAGAGTACATCTTCATCTCTCTTTTCTCGAAATTCGGCTTTATGCGCAAATTGATTCATTTCTCATTATTAAAACTGTCGAGAGTATATCAAAGTTACTCTTTTTCTTTTACTTCTTTCTATTCTTTCGCCACTCGTCTATGAGTTTGTGATTCCCAGAAAGCAAAACTTTCGGCACTTTGTATTTTTTCTTTTTATATTCCACAACTTCAGGGCGGGTATATGAATCAGCACTCGATATGCGATTTTCTTCCAGAGAATTAAAATCACCCAAGACGCCTTTGATTTGCCGAGAAATGGAATCCATCATGATCATGGACGGCAATTCTCCGCCCGTGAGTACAAATGGTCCGACAGAGATGTCCTCCATTTTAAACATTTTTTTTATGCGAGTATCTATGCCTTCATATCGGCCACAGACAAATATGATGTGTCCGTTATCGCCATATTTTTTTGCCGCCATCTTTGCATATTCAGTATCAAATTGCTGACCACTCGGACTAAAAAAAATAATTTTCACCGCTGGGCTTTTTACACCTCTTTTCCCGCCCACCTTTCCGCATGACTTCAAAGCTTTTTCTAAAGTGCGAGCAACAGGCAAAGCTTGGATAACCATGCCAGGACCACCACCGTATGGGGCACGATCTACTCTCGACCATTTATCATGGGTAAAATCGCGCGGATTATAAAACTTTACTTTTATTTTCTTGTCTTCTATGGCGCGCTTCAAAATCGACTCGCCGAGATACGAATCAAACGCGCCGGGAAACAGCGTCACTATATGAAATGTCATGTATTTTGAGATTACAAATTCAAATCGGCCATCGCTTCATCCACCGTTTTGTTAACTTTTGATTCCTTTGGCGCACTACCAGCTGGTTCAGAAATTTTCAGGTTCACGCGGGAATTATTTTTCATGCCAACGATACGGAGAAGGGTTCGGATAGCCTTTGCTGTATTGCCCTCACGGCCGATAATTTTACCCATATCGGCAGAATTGACATCAAGCATGAGTAGAACTCCCATCTCATCTACCGTACGAGTAATTTTTACGTCATTCGGATAATCCACCAGAGACTTTACAAGAAAATCGAGAAACTGTGCATCTTTTTCAGTCATGTTGTTTAATTAGCAAACTAAATTGAACAGATAATATCGAGCAGAAATGCTCTGTGTATCATTGTACCACCATCACACAAAAAGAAAATGCCATTGTGGTAATTTTCTATGAACCTTATGTTTTTGGTGTTTCCTCTTTCTTTATGGGTACTTCTTCTTTCTTCGGTGCCTCTTTCTTTATAGGCTTCTTCTTTGGTAAGGCGTTTATTTTTTTACCTGAAATGACTTTCTTGTCTACCAGCCAATTATGGACGGTGAGGGAGAGCTGTGCGCCGTGAGACATCCAGTGTTTTACTCTGTCGGCCTTTATTTCTTTTACATCGTTTACAGGATCATACATGCCGAGAACTTCGAGGAATTTGCCACTCTTTGTCGAATTTTTTGAATCCGTTAGCACGACACGGAAAGTCGGAATATTCACTCGGCCGACACGTTGCAATCGAATCATTAACATAGACAACGATACTAGCAAAAGAATCAAAAATGGTCAATTTTTATATATTCTGTTAAAGTGCTGTATACAAAGTGGTTATGAAAACTGATCATAAGAAAGAAAAGCTGATAATCGGCGCTATAAGCGTCAATTCGAAAGGTGTCGGCTTTGTAGAAAACCCTAATGAAAAGCAAGGCGCCGATTTTGAAATAGCGCCCGAGGCTCTGCATACGGCTCTCAATCGAGATATAGTTGAAATAAGATCCCTCGGCCAAAAGAGCAGATTCATGAGACCTCTGGCGGAAGTTGTGCGGATTGTAAAGCGTGACAAGATGCGATTTGTTGGCGTACTGGAAAAAGCTCAAACTGGTTTTGCCTTGGTGCCTGACGACAAGAGACTATACAAAGACATTTTTATTCCCAAAAGCAAAAGTTTGCACGGAAAGACTGGTGATAAAGTATATGTGGAAATCACTGAATGGCAAGAAAAAATCGGCTATCCCATAGGCCGTATATTGGAAGTCATCGGCAGTCATGGCGAACATAATGCTGAAATGAAAGCCATCGTCCTCGAACGTGGACTGGCTTATGATTATCCCGAAGCAGTGATTCGCGAAGCTGAGACCATAAAAAGAAAAGAAAAAAACATCACACGAGAAGAGCAGGCTAAACGCAGGGACTTCAGTGCGACTCCGACATTCACCATAGATCCGATAGACGCAAAAGATTTTGATGATGCTATCTCTTTCAAAGAACTGCCCGGTGGCCTCTATGAAATCGGCGTACATATTGCTGATGTGTCTCATTATGTCCGCGAAAATACTGCTCTCGACCACGAAGCGCGCGAGCGTGGCAATTCGACATACCTCGTTGACCGCACGATTCCCATGCTTCCAGAAGTTCTCTCGAACGATCTCTGTTCTCTCAATCCAAAAGAAGAAAAACTAACTTTTTCCGCCGTATTTATAATGAATGATAATGGCGACGTGCTGGAAAGATGGTTCGGCAAGACGATTATAAATTCTTGGGAGCGATTCACATACGAAGCCGCCCAGGAAGTATTGGAAGGCAAATCAAAAAAATATTCAAAGGAATTGCTCAAACTGAATGAAATCGCCAAAAAATTAAAAAAAGCCAAGGAGGAATCGGGTGCTATAGACTTCGAACAGGATGAAGTGAAATTTGAACTCGATTCGACAGGCAGGCCTATACGTATATATAAAAAAACCCGCAAAGATGCCCATAAATTAGTTGAAGAATTCATGCTTCTGGCCAATCGTGAAGTAGCACAGTTTATGTGGAAATCATCCAAAAAAAATAAAGGTGCTTTTCTCTACCGCATCCATGACGTGCCGGCAAAAGAAAAAATAGAAAACCTTTCTATATTGGTCAAAGCTCTCGGTTATGATCTGCCTGTGAGCAAAAAGGGCGTGGCCGTAAAGGATTTGAAAGGTTTGTTTAAAGAGATAGAGGGCACAGCCGAAGAATCTCTCATAAAAACAGCGGCCATCAGATCAATGTCTAAAGCTGTCT
>JBBTTY010000014.1:0-13798 GCA_038063975.1 Patescibacteria group bacterium
ACAAGAATACCTTTTTGTTTTCAGGACTACTGCAGATTCTTTTTTGCTGCTTTTATAGCCAAAATCTGTGAAGGGTCTGATGTAATAATCTGATCTTCTGTATATGAAGCAATAATTTTTATGGCCACATGCTTGAGCCCGACAAAAAATATACCCTCGCCCACGTCCGATTCCAGCAAGAGATATTTTTCTTCATCTGTCAGGTTGAAAACTTGCTGTAATTTGTCTATGGAAGACGCTGACTGCTTCAAGAGTACCTGAATAGAAGAGTTTGTGATGATAGGCAGGCCATATGGTGATTTGAGAAAATCGTCCACGTCTTGGGTGATCGTGGCGACGCCCAGATAATATTTGCGACCGCGCTTTGCAAGCCCGAGCAAGAAAGATGCCGTATCTTCAGATTTCATCATCCACCACGCTTCATCTATGACGAGCAGACGCTTCTTCAAGTTCTTTCTGATAGCGTTCCATATATAGTGAGTGACTATATACATGGCCACAGGTTTGAGATCGTCCTCCATGTCGCGCAGAGAGAAAACAATAAATTTTGCACCTATGTCCACATTTGTCGGGCGATTTATGAAACCAGCCCACGTACCTTTTGTATATTTGGTAAGTCTCTGTACGAGTGATTCCCCTCCTTCCATACCAGCGAGCACGAGTTCAAAATCGGAGAGCAAAGGCGCTTCCGTGTTTGTAAAATCGGAATCGGGTGTGATATCTTTCAGGGCATATGTTTCAGTAATTGCCTTATCTATCAGAGCGTCCTCTTCGGCAGTTAGCCCTCCCATCATGATACGGAAAAGTCCGACGAGATTTATGATATTTGAACGCAAAACATCTGCCGGAGACTCATCTTCACGCGGCATCGGCAGGTCAAAAGGATTTATATGATGCTCGGAATTGAGAGAAATATTGAAATATTTTCCTCCAGTGGCTTCGGCCAAATATTCATATTCCTTTTCTGGGTCTATGACGATAACATCCGTATCAAACATGAGCGTACGGATAATTTCTAGCTTTGTGGCATATGATTTACCTGCGCCAGATTTTGCAAATGTTATGGAGTTGTAGTTTTCTAGGGAAAATCTGTCAAAGAGAACGAGAGAAGAATTGTGCCTGTTGATTCCGTATAGAATTCCTTTATCAGACGTGAGATCGAAAGAAATAAAAGGAAAGAGAGACGATAGAGGCGAAGAATTGAGCTTTGAATGAACGCTTAATTCGTCCGAAGCCGTCGGCAGATTGCTTTTATAACCTTGTTCCTGTTGGAATAAGGCTGGTTTTACATAAACCAATTTAGATTCCAAAATTGATTTGATTTCTGACTCTGTTTTATCGAGTTCTGATTCGGATTCACCGTAAATTGAAATATAAACGCCGACATCAAAGAGCTTTTCTTGAGCTTGCTGTAACTGGTCGCGCAAACTCTCGAGATCCTGATAAGCGGTGTCGAGCATAGGATCCCGGACGAGGCCTTTTTGCTCGCGAATTGAAATCTGGCTTTGAACCTCGGCCACTTTTTTCTGGAATTGACGCAGTACTTTGGCTGTTTCTACTGGATGGATGAAAATAGAGATATTGAATACCTTGTCTAGGTTTATGATGGGCGCAAACCAGCTCTCATTGAGGAACCTCGGATATGAAATAACAAAAAAACTTCTGACGGTTTTGTCTCCGAGAGACAGTTCTCGAGGAGAAACCTTTAAAGCCGATGGAGCAATAACGTCTTTTAATTCTAAAATGCCGGCCTCATAAATTTCTTGAGGCAGAATCGGCGCAATGTTTACTTTGCTCTGTTTCTTCTTTAAAAAATCAAAAAATGCCATGTTTTTAAGTTTATTTAAGTCAGAGGAATTGGTTTTTCTGTATCTCCGGGATTGAAAATCTTATAGAAGAGTTCGACGATTTCTTCTGTGCCCAATTCCACTGTTCTGATGCCACACCGAACCAAGCCTTGAGTGACAACTCCTACCCTCTGCTCCAATTGGCTTCTATGTTCTTCGAATTCCTCCAATTTTTTCTCGGCGCTCTCGGCCACGGTTTTTTTCTTGCCGAAAGCGCTGGCCACTCCGCCCGATGTGACCATGGCAGGCGTATATGGTACAACCACAAAGAATGTTTTAGTCATTATATTTGAATTTTCTGTGAAATTTTTTATAAACTCTATGTATTCGCGAGTCTGGATTTTTAGTAGATCACTTACTTGTTCTTTTTGTCTACCCTCGAGGAGGGCGATATACGGTCTAATGTCTAATTTTCTCGATTGAATGAAAATTTGGATAGAAAAATCGAGAGAGTTTAGAAAATTTTGGAATTGCATGATGATGGACTGTTGTTCATCCGCTGATTTAAGGGCAAAATTGAGTGAAGATGCCATGACAATGCCACGCAGAGAATCGTCTTTGAGAATGACAATTCCCTGCCTAATCTCTTTTATGGGAACGAATTCCTGAGTTGTTTTTGCTTTTACGGCCATGAATATTTTTTACTCAAATCATTATACTAAAACGTCTGTTTACCCGCTTGATTCTGGGCAGGGTTCTGGCTCTGTTTGATGTCTAGGCTCCATGCGAGGTCTTTTAATTTGCTGTCAGAGAGTTTTGGCACATAGAACTCCGAACTGGATGACGGTTGGCCGACCACGTTTTTTGTCTCTATCGGTTTATCTACTTTCTTCCAAATATAAAGTTTGCTGCCTAAATAATAATTGAAAGCCGCCTCCACGACGCCTATGAATGGTTTGTTGTTGATTTTATAAAAAGCTAGAGCTAGAGCAAATCCTATGACGGGTAAAATAAATATGGCACTGACAAACAGATTACCCACAAATGTGTAAATGATGAAAGAAAGCCCCGCCCCGCCGAGGAGGTATATAAATTGCTTTAGAGTGAGCGGGCCGAAAATCTTGTCTTCTACTTCTATGAATTGAGGAACTTGGAAGCGCATGAATACATTATACAACAAATTACTTTATCGGCTCCCGATATGGATCATTTGTATAATTTTTTGGCCCATCTTTTGAATCAGGTGTGACGTTTATTCTCTGACTCGGCAAACTGACAGTTTCGGTCAATTTTCCGGCTATAAACTCAGAAGCCACAGTGTCTCTCGTGCCAACATTTTCCAAAGTATTTGTCTCAGCACTTACCTTTGTTGTTGGCACGTTTATAATTTCCCTCGGTTTCGCCGGTCCGGGAACTGTCTGATCGGCAATAGATATAGGATGCACCGCAGGCGTTGGGTTCTCTATTTCGGCCAAAATATTTTCTCTAGAATCGCTGTTTAGCATTGAAGAATTTTCAAATGATTCTTTTTCTGTCGGTGCCATTTCTTTTAAATTTTCTCTAATTGCCAAAGATACTTTGTCGTTTATATTTTGTGTAACAACATGAGCGACGACAGCATCGATTTTGAGATTATTTTTTATGTTTTTCTCAAAATTTTCAATTGGTTCTATCCCGAGAAGCACTAAAAGAGTTTCTGTATACAAATCACCAGATTGGTCTATATGAAGACCATTCTCCTCTGCGATTTTTTCCATAATCTCGGACAAAGGAATAGACTTTAGAGCTCGTTTAGTATCAACTGGTAAAAGTTGATATCGTTCCTTTATTATTTTTTCAGTTTCTTGATCCATTTTTATTGTTTAAATTACTGGTGTTCCACCTCCTCCTGGTGCTGGAGCTGGTGGAGTCTTCGCACCACCAGCGGCGTCTTCTCCTGCACCTTCGTCAAGCCCAGCGATAATATCTTTTATTTTTTCTTGATTTTTCTTTTTTTCGCCCTCTTTCATCACGTCTCGTAATTTATTGGCAATTTTCTTTTGATCTCCGACATATTGTTTTGCTGAGAATCTTCCTAATCCAAAGGTACCGACGGTGGCAGCTGCACCCAAAGCTGTTGCTATAGCCCCACTTACTGTTTTTGTCTGTTCCGTTATGTTTTTTATGTACTCTTTCCTTTCTATCTCGTTTAGAGGGATAGACATGGTTTGTGCGACATTCATTCCAAAACCACTTTCAGCCTCCCTGGTCGCTCTGCCCTGTCTCATTGCTGCTTCCATTGCGACAATTTCTTCTCTTGACTTTTTTTGCTCCTTCATGAGTTTCAACCCATCCTCTTGAGCTCTGAGTATTTTCTTTTGGATTTCAAATGCCTCATCACTATTTATTGCAGATTTAACTTTATTAAGTTCTTTTTGAGCGTCATCCCTTTCTTTTATGAGACGTTCTTGTCTCGGTCGGTCATAGCCTTTGAATGCGGGGTTTTTTATCATCCCATTGAGCGCTTTGAGATCCTCGTAGTGAGTCATATATACTTCTCCATATTCTCCGTGTTCCTGATACGCAGTAGCTTCTGCCCTATCCAGATATTCTTTTGCTGGTTTTGTATCTTTTGGTTTTGCGGCGATATTTTTCTGAGCATCTTCTTGTTCCTTGGTCATATCTTTGATCATTGTCTTATAACCTTTATCTCCTTTTATACCAAGACCAAGTCCTGCACGTGTATCAAAATGATAGTCTGCAACACCACTTAACCTGCTTTGCACGCCACCAGCAATAAATCCTTTTATACCTCCACCGGCAACTTTTTCGTTGAGCCATGTGTTGTTAGCCATTCGTGCCGCAGTACCGCCGATAGCAAGTTTGCCTACTAGAGCCGCTCCCCCACCCGCAACTCCGACTGCAAGTTTTCCTAACCCCTCTGCCATACCACCCAATGTCTTGCCCATTTCCCCACTATTTTCTTTTGCGATTTTGAGTGTGGCGTGCAGCAGAAATATAATAATAAAGTATTGAAAATACAAAGAAATGTTATTAGAAATAATACTTTTGTAAGATTCTGTATTTAGAAATTGAAGACTGTTGATAAATTGGAGAGATATGTAAAGCATAAGCATGAATGCGATAGGAAAAATTGCGGCGCTCAAAAGCTCGTCTCTCCATCGGTCAGAGTGTTGTTTTAGTTGAGGTAAAAGTCCACCCATAAACCCTATAGGTGAAAATACCATGAGGAATAACAAAGTTATACTGCGAGCCAGAAACATAATGGCACAATATGCAAATATGTATGTCGCAATCAAGACGGTAGCGAGCCGGATGAATTGGCCCATAGTGCTGTTTTCAGGATTGTTAAAAAAATTCTTGTTTGCTGTGTTTGCATTTGCTGTTGCATTACTTCCACCAGACCAAAGCTGTATTATACCCAATCGTTTGTTTATGAGATCTGTCAAGCTCGGATTTTTACTTGAGTTTTGTGCTTTATTAACTTCAAGTGTTGTTAAAACTCCGCTATAGAGCCAGTTGCCAAATACATTGCTGACATCAATAACGACTTTTGTAAAGAAAAGGCTAAAGTTTATGAGAAGTGCCGCGATAATTACTTTTGTTAAAAGATCCTTTGTATGAAATCCCACACTTCCCTTGACGATGGTTCCGAGACTTATGTATATGAGGATAAATATAAAAAATATATTTGCTATGTCTCGTACAATGACCCAACCGAGATTTATTGCTGGAGACATGCTGAATATATAAGCAGTATGAAGACTGAATGCGACGGCGGCATCAAAAAGAAGACCAACAAGAGAAAATATACCAGCGGCTAGAGGTAATATTATTATTTCCATTAATGTTCTCGTTCCGATATTGAAAAGATCAACCCAACCTTCCATTGAAGTAGGTATAAAGGCATACGCGCTCTCCGGCACCGCCAAAAAAACCGCCGTGAGGGAGAGGGGGATGAGGACTGTTTTTTTATTTAGTTTTTTAAAGAAGAGAGGCATTTGATTTTATTGTACTATGAAGCTTGACGATTCTTTTTTCAGAATGTTATTTTCTCCGTCAGAAACAATCATTTCAATTATGTACGAACCAGAAATTCCGGCTTTTTTACTGCCTGTGAGCTTGAATGTGAATCGCGAGCTTCCGTTTACAGAGATTTTTAACCACTTTATGTTTGCGTCAGTTGTTGAATTGATATCCTGAAAAGCGATATTGCCATCTCGGCCGTATCCTATCCGAGGAGATGTGAGGACGTTTTGGAATGGTACGGTAGAACCTAAATGTTTCAGTGTCATAGTGACACTCAAATTTGACGCAGAATAATTACTCGTCAGATCTACTGTATACGAGAGAGGGTTTGATGCGGTAATTGTGGAATTGGAATTTGTCACAGACCAATTGAGACTCTGTTCTTCTGGAGGAATAATATCTGTTGTATTATCTTGTGGTGTATCATTAATTTCTATTGGCTCGGGTTCTGTAAAATATGGCGCTAATTCGGCGTTTGTTTGTCCCAGACTACTATCGATTGCTGCCGATAATGACGGATCATTATTATTTGCTTTGATTGCTTCATCATAATTTATAGATCCAAACCTCATAGTCTGTTTTTCGTTCGGTGCTTTTTTGCCACCAAGCAGACCAACTGTACCGTTGACGATTTGTTTCGTAAATTGATTTGCCAGAGCGTCTAAAATAGCGTTTAGGTTATCTGCAACCGCTAATTGATCGATTCCTGCACCGAGAGTTTTTGATAAATAACCCTCGACAATTTTTCCCGGTGTAGTTTTTTCGCAGAATTCTTCATCTGTTTGTGGATCTTTTCCGCATTTTTCCCAATCTTTGAAGCCACTGCCCCAATCCAAATACGTTTTGTCTATGTATTTTGCGTCTGCGATTTTCTTTGAAACTTCATCTTGAGCCAAGACAAAAGCACCATATTGATTGTTTTGTGGAACTGTCGTAACTTCAAGCCATCTATCCCAACCTGTGCCGTTGTTGTTATTTGCGAAACCACCTACATTGTTTATCGCTTCAGATAGAGTACATGCCGATTTTTCTCTAAATGGTCTATAACTTTGAGCGAGTTGTACACTAACCTGAAAAGCAAAAGGCTGACAGAGAAAAGTGGCTTCTTTCAGTAAGAAGTCTCCTATGACAGAATCGGCTGTGTCAGTCATCAATCCTCGGAAATCTTTGACAAATCCAGGGTTGCCCTTAAAACCAGAATTAATCCACTCGATCGTACTGGCAGTGATGTTATAAAGCATAGCTTTGGCGAGCTGGGTGACGAGAGGTTCTATGACACAATCCTGTATGAAACTACCAGCAATTTCAGTTTCTATAGCATCAGTTTGTTCGACTGGTACTCTATTCTTTCCAGTAAGTTTTTTTACAACCTTGTTTATTCCCAGAGCCGCTCCAATTCTTACGATACAATCATTACCTGCCGCTGATGCTTTTTTAGGATAGAAAAGCAGTGCGCTCGGTATTAAAAGTGAGACGATGATAAAACAAAAGACGGCTTTTTTGTAAAAACGAGAAAACATTATCTCGAAAACGATAATCGTCTAGATAATTATACACTATTCCACAAAGATGTAACCCGATTCTGTTGATGAAAATACGACGTTTTGTTTTTTGAAATAAGCACTCATTGCTTTGGTTGAAAGTTCGAGAGATTTCAGGCCATCCTCGTATCGCAGGATCATTTTTGTAGCGCCCACAGGATCGGTTGCGAGTATTGACATGCCTTTTACACCCTCGATCATGGCAGAGAGAGAATTGAGGAGAGAAATATGGGCATTTTTGAGTGGTGTGGGAGTTTCTATAACAGCTATATTATTGCGAATTTTTTCATAGCGAGCTATATTTAAAGCCAATTTTTGGAGATCTTCGTTTTTCTCTGTTTCATATACTCTATTTACAATAACAAGCTCATTTTCATAGTCTTTTGGCATAGGTTCATCGAATATCATGCCGAGAGTATTGCCATATTTCTTTATTTCAGCTAGAGATGTCGTGTTTAAAACCCTTATGTCCCTTTCCGTATAGACTCTTTCGCTTACAGATCCTCCATAATCCGTGGCCAAAAGCTTATTTACAAGTATCAGTCCCGTGTTTTCATCTATAGGAGCTCCAGATTCTTTTAATTTTACATATTGTGTGAGAAATTCTCTAGCGAAACGGTCTGTTGCTGTGAGAGGTTTTTCAGGAGTCTTCACTTCCGATGCTTTTTGTTCGAGATTTTTTATAATGTCCTCCGTGGTTGTACCGAGATTCAAGTTTTTGAGCGTGTTTTCCCAGTCGGGATTGTCCAATTGACCATTTTTCAAAGCATTTTGAACACTGGCATCAGCTATGAGATCTACTTTGGAGCTCATACTGTCAGTTTTTGTTGTTTTGAATTTGAAAATAGTCGCACCGACTATGATTATCATAGCGAGGAGGAGAGAAATACCGATTTTTGTGCTGAGGAATCTTAACATGACGAGATTATATCACGCGCATGGTATTATGAATGCATGAAAAAGGTTTTTTTTACATCATGTATTGTTGTTTTAGCTATTTTAACTGCTCAAAGCGTTCTAGCCCAATCTATTGGTTCTTTGCTTACGAAAACTATATCTAGCGATGTTGTGTTCGGTGGCAAGATTACTAGTATCGAAAAATGTACCTGTTTGTACGATCTGGCTACTGTAGTTACAATAGATGATGTTGCGACAAAAAAATCTCTAAATCTCAAATACAGTGTCTATTATTCTAAATTGAGACCTCATTACAATATTTTTACTAAAGGAGCTTATATATTGGGTGGTGGGACAAAAAAAGGGGTCTTGGCATGTCTCAATCAGAAATCATATTATTGTGATAGCTCGAGTACAAAAATCAATGCCATTATTGACTCAACTCGCGGAGTAGGAACATCAGCAAAATAGTAAAATTCAATTTTGAGAAGAAAGCTTAAGCCACATTTTGAGAGGAATATCCTCGGCTCTGATATTTTCATCCAGTCCCAGTTTTTCAAAGAGGATTTTCAGTTTTTCTTTCGGCATTTCCCCAGACATGGCCGGCATGACTTTTTCTAGGTTGGAAATGAGTTTCTTTCTCTTTTGGGCGAAGCCGGCTTTTATGATTTCAAAAAACCGTTGCTCCGCGATTTTGCCGATCTTATGATTTTCATCAGGTGCTCCGTTTTCGTCTGAGAAAGGGTTCCTTATGTTTGAAAGTTTTATGACGGCCGAATCCACGTTCGGAATGGGAAAGAAATTTCCACGGGAGACGTTCATCACCAATTCCGGAGTCGCATAGACTTTTACGGAGAGCGAGAGGATGCTTTCCTTGCCATCACGGGCAATGATGCGCTCGGCTACTTCTTTTTGGACCATTAGTACCATGAGAGAAGGTTTTATTTTTGCCGAAAGAAAATTTCGTATGAGTGCACCTGTTATGTAGTATGGAATGTTGGCGATCACTTTGTAAGAATCGCTTCCCCCCCACTCGCGAGAAAATATCCCATCCCCGAGGGCCATAACATCGCCGTGAATCAGTTCAAGTTTTCCATTGGCAATTTCTTTTTCAAAAACTTTGGCGAGAATAGGAATGAGACGATCGTCTTTTTCAATCGCTCGCACATGCGCGCCGGCTTCGAGTAGGGCTCTGGTGAGTGTGCCTTTGCCTGGGCCGATTTCCAGCACGATTTCTCTCTCTTTTAAGTTTCCAGCTGCCACAATGGCGCCGACTACACGCGGAGAAATGAGGAAATTTTGTCCGAGAGACTTTTTGGCGAAAGGCATATATTTTTATTTCAGCAAATCGTCAAGTTCGCTAGATTCTAGAGCTGATATATTAAGTAAAATCTGCTCTTTTGGATTTAAATTTTCAGCCGTAATTCTAATAACCTTTGTAACGATAGGATCACCGACTATAACGCGATTGGTTTTCTTCAAATACTTCTCGGTTTTCTGATAAAACATATTTGCGTAGCGCTTGAGTTTATCCTGTGGGTCCTTTTGTGAACTCGAACCATTGCTAGAAAATTCAATTTTATTTTCTAGTTTGTTGTTTATTTCAATCTGTATATCAATATCACTGAATTTAATAAAATAGTCGCTTATGGTATAGATAATTCTGATAGAGTCACCATTCTCTGTGTTATACCAATAAGTAAATGAATAGGTGTCAGCGCACAGATTATTATAAATAACTACATGATCAAACTCTGTTACTGTGCGAATCTCATAGTTGTTCAAAAGTCGCAAATAGCTATCGCGCCAATTTTTGAGCCAACTGTTAAACTGGAATGGATTTTCAAAAAGAAATGTGAGATCGTCTTTCAAACAGTCATCCATTTTTTCATAGTTGAGTATGTCTATTGTGAGTTTATCGAACAATGCTCTTATATCCGGCATCTCCTTGCCTTTTTCTTTAAGTTTTGCATTGAGGTAGTCAAAATCTGGCGTGACTTTCTCTTTCATGTACCAAAGTAAATCATAGACATCACGACCCTTATAATCATAAATGTTTTTATTTCTCCCCCTTTCTTCCCGAAGAAAGATCGCAGCAATTTTGCTTGCCATGAGAGCACCCTTGTTGTATGTCAAAATGACGAACGAAAGTTGGTTATGATTGATCGGTCTGCGTTCTGTTACGGTTTTTGATGCGATAAAGTGGTTGAGATCAATTTTCACATGCACCTGTTTTGATGAATAGCCAAAACTTAACTCCTCGCCGATATGGAATCTCAAAAGCAAACCTCTATCGGTTATTATTTTTATTGTGAGAAAGTCGGTGCGAATACCATATGTGTTTGCAAAATGTTCTTCAATTTCTATTTTCAGTTCTTCTAAAAATTTCTCCGTAATCGCATGTGGCACTTCAAAATCCAAATCAACAGACATCCGGTCAAGTCCGTGGATAATACGGAGCGAAGAGCCGCCATACATGACCCATTTACTGTACTCCGAATGCTGGTAGATAAAATTAAGGACATAATACTGCAACTCTTCTTTCAGAGCATTACGACGCGTTTCCGCATCAAGGTCGTTGTGAGTGGCAAGGTCATCGAGCTTTCGTTTTAGAATTATTGAGATCTGTTCACTCATGGAAATGTTTGTTAATCATTAAATAAAATTTATCCTGTTCTTCCTTGTTCATTTCATCAAAATCTATCCGCAATCCCTCAATCATTTTTTTTATTTCTTCAAGTTTAATGCCACGAAGCTGATTCGTTCTGAAATATAAGAGATCAAATAACGCCTTTGCTGGAGAAGCTATGAAAAAATCAAACTTTCCTTTTGCGAGTGAGTAGTCAGAAAAAAGTTCCTTTTTGATGGACTGGTAAGAGAATGTGCCCGCTTTTGTCTCGTAATCTCTCGTCACTTTGAGTGTTACTGAGGTGATAGACCGTATAGCTTCCGTCGTAAGATTGTAGTACTGAAGTGCTGTCCAAGAGCTGATATATGATGGTGTGCGGGTAATGTTGGCGAGATAGAATGAATAAGAAACATCATTCCTATTTTTATCAAAAAAATCTGCGGATACATATAATCCATTTTTGAGTCGATAAATTTCTTTATACTTCAAAAAGCGGCTGATGTATGTGTCAACCGTAGAATCTTTAAGTCCCAACTGCTTACCAAGCTGGTGCACGGAATTTTTACTGAAATGGGGCAGGGATTTAAGCTGTTCTAAAAGGTTATTCTTGCTTTTCATAAATATGACAAAAGTGTATCATATGTGAAATACAGAGTCAAATTATTCACGATTTAGACCACTTTTTATAACAGGTCGTAAGGAGTGTTTGAGCAGAGACGCCTGAGGCCTGACGAGGCCGAAGCCGAGGAAGTTTTCTAGCAAGAAAACTTTCGTGCTCTGCGAAAATACTCCTTACGACCTTCTATATATCAAAATATATCACCTTGCCGCCAATTCTCGCGACCTCTTCTTTCATCAGGTGTTTTTCCGGAATATCAAATATAAATTCCGAAGGCACAGCCACCTGTTTTGATCCGTAGATAGTTCTGATGGAAGCATGGGACATATATATCTTTTTCTTGGCGCGGGTTATAGCTACGTAAAAAAGTCTGCGTTCTTCCTCTTCATCACGTTTCTCGCTTTTTGATTCCATTGCCCTATGAGGAAAGAGATCTTGCTCGAGCCCGCTTATAAAAACATATTCGAATTCGAGACCTTTACTCGCATGGACGGTCATCAGCTTTACAGCCGGTTTATCCTCTATCATTTCATCCTGATCTGTTGCCAGGGCGGCGTCTTCGAGGAGCTTTGCTACACCATCATGAGGTGGCATAAAATCATATTTTGTAGCCAGGGTAGCGAGCTCACGGACATTTTCTAATCTCTCCAGATCTTCCTCAGTGCCGTTTTTAAACAGTTCCTCGAGGCCTGTGCGCTTGATTACAAACTTTACCAAAACAGAAGTTTTCTCTATGGCTGATTTTTTCTGAATATCATCCAAAATGAGATTAAATAATCGCCATTTTTCGGCGTGGGCAGATGATAATTGATCGAGCATTCCGGAAAAAATCTTTGCGATGGTTACTTTGCCTATGCCACGAGGTGGAATATTTATAATTCTCTGAATATCGGAGAGAGATTCACGATTGAGGGCGGCGCGAATAAATGACAAAACGTCTTTGACTTCTTTTCTCTCAAAGAATTTCACGCCAAGCACTTGGTATGATATTTCCCGCACGAGCATCGCTTCTTCTAGAGCTCTCGATTGGAAATTTGCTCGATAGAGAACAGCGATTTCGCTAGGATTCGTGGCATTTTTTATGAGTTCGGTTGATTTTTCGGCGATGAATCGCGCCTCATCATTTTCATCATAAGCCTCATATAAGGAAATCTGATCACCAGCCGAATTTTTTGTAAAGAGATTTTTCTCAAAGCGGTTCCTATTCTTTTTTATAATATGATTTGCCACTTCCAGAATGGTTTGTGTTGAGCGATAATTTTCTTCGAGCACAATTATCGTGGCTCCCGGAAAATCTCTCTCGAAAGACAGAATATTTTTTATATCTGCTCCTCTCCAGCTGTAAATGTTTTGATCCACGTCTCCCACGACGCAGATATTTTTTCTGTCGCCTGTAATTAAACGCACCAACTGATATTGCACTTTATTGGTATCCTGATATTCGTCTATATGTATATAACGCCAGACATTTTGATAATACATTCTGATCGATTTGTCTTTTTCCAGAAGTTCTGCCGATTTGAGTAGGAGATCATCAAAATCGAGAGCCTTTTCCTTTTGCAGAGATATCTCATACTTGGTCCAGACTTTCATAATGATCTCTCTCATATAATCATTACCGACATTTTCCGAAAAAGATGCCAGATTTTTGCCATTACCCTTCTCTCTCGATATGAGAGAGAGGATGATATTCGGTTCATATTGCTTTGGGTCGAGACTGATCTCTACTATGGCATCTTTTACCGCTCGCCTCGAATCATTCCTATCAAAAATAGTGAAATTTCTGGTGAGGCCGAGTTTTTGGGCGTTTTCTCTGATGATATGGACGCCGAGAGAATGAAATGTAGAGATAAAAGGTCGTTCATTGAACGACAAAGGCAAGTTTAGCTCCGTATCTTTTTCTATGAGATCAAACACTCTATCTCGCATCTCTTTGGCTGCTTTGTTTGTGAATGTGATGGCCAGAATCTCTGTCGGTTTTATCCCCGATTTCACCAAATGGAGAATTCTATGAGTGATTGTTTTGGTTTTGCCGGCTCCAGCACCGGCCAAGATGAGCAAAGACCCCTCCGTTTTGAGAACGGCCGATTTCTGCTTTTCATTGAGACCTAGGAGGTGATTCACGGAGCGATTCTAGCATATAAAAAGATGAAAAGATGTTGTTTTAAACCTGTGAATTTGCTGTGGACAAGAAAGTTGACGATATTTGCCTCTCGGGTATACTTATGGAGCACGGAAAAGAAAGACACACAAAAAATGGCTCTACAGAGCTGTAATATCAGAAAAGGCAGTATTT
>JBBTTY010000015.1:0-2238 GCA_038063975.1 Patescibacteria group bacterium
CAGAACATCAGAACTGTCTCCCCAAATGCACGAAGCGGTGCTCATCGAGCTATCCGACAATGGTATACGGGCGGAAGAAAAGAGGTTTGATTCAATCGGTCCAATTCTCGGTCGTGAAGCTCTGCAAAAATCATGGATATCCGTGGTTATTGTTCTCATGGCCATCGTCTTATTCATCACATTCGCTTTCAGGCACGTTTCGGAACCCGTTTCATCATGGAAATACGCTTTGATTGCCATCATTGCTCTAATTCACGATGTTATTATTCCTTCGGGTGCATTTGCTCTGCTCGGTTACTTTGCCGGATTTGAAATTGATACTCTGTTTGTCACAGCCCTGCTTGTCATTCTCGGCTTCTCTATTCATGACACTATCGTCGTATTCGATCGCGTCCGAGAGAACTTGAAAAACAATACAGAAGGCAAGCAAAAGAAGTCGTTTGAAACAATCGTAGGAGAGAGCATAAATCAAACCTTTGTGCGGTCGGTGAATACTTCTCTCACCACTCTTATTGCCATTTTCGTTCTCTATCTCATAGGTGCCGATGCCACCCGTCATTTTGCCCTGACGCTCATCATAGGCATCACTGTCGGAACATACTCTTCTATATTTCTCGGCTCACCATTGCTCGTGACGGTGTATAATTGGCAGCAGAAAAATAAAAATTTGTGATTTCGCAGTATTTAGATAGCTTGCTTGGAACTTTTTCGGCACACCCATACATAATTCTCTTTGTGGGTCTTTTGTTTGCCGGTGAAACATTTCTCCTGCCTGCTATTTATTTTGCTCTTGCCGACAAACTCCATCTTTCTTATGTCTTTGCCATAGCCATGTCGGCGACTATGATTGCTGATGTTTTTTGGTATTATGTCGGCGCTCATATGAAAAATAGATTTGCCAAAAAAATAGTGGTTGGTCGAATACAGAGAGCCATAGAAAAATTGTCAGAAGCCTACGCCAGGCAGGGTGGCAGAGTTTTATATTTTTCAAAATTCGTCTATGGCACACGCACGGCCGCTCAAATTCTCTCTGGACTACAACTAATGCTTCTGCGCAAATACTTGGTCGTAAACTTTTTAGGTATTTTTTCACTTCTCATTTCTATGGTCATTTTGGCCTATTCCATAGATGCCACGGTGGAGAGTATCGGTAGTATCGTCCATGATGTTCAAATAACTTTCTTTATATTTGTTGTTTTGCTCGTTTCGGCTCATTTGGCCTTCGGCGCTCATTTCAAAAAAATATGGTTTCGATAATTATTCCGGCTTTTAATGAAGAAAAGACCATAGGTGAACTTGTTCGTAGCGTAATAAAACATCCTCAGGTTTTAGAAGTGATTGTTATTGATGATGGATCTACCGATGGCACGCAGGAGGTTGCTGTTTCGGCGGGGGCGAAAGTTTTTCATCTACCGGAAAATACAGGCAAGGCCAATGCCATGGATGTAGGCGTGAAAATGGCAGAAAGCAATATTATTCTCTTTTTGGATGCCGATGTTGTTGGTTTTACCGAAGAAAAAATATCCACCATTATAAATCCCGTCTTGCAAGGCGGGCTGGAAATGCATGTTGGTATTTTGCCACGCTGGTCTCTCTCTATTTTTTCAAAAAAAGTTTTTTATATACTGCCGGTGCTTTCCGGTATGAGGGCACTTACAAAAGCTCTGTGGTATCGCGTGCCTATAAAACAGAAACAGGGTTTCAAAATAGAACTCGCTTTGAATTACACAGCTCGTAAATGGGGTAGTGGAACTGGTTACGAAATTATTCCGGGTCTCACTCATATAATAAAAGAAAAAAAGCACGGTTTATTCGGCGGTTTTTGGCGTAGAATAAAAATGTTCCGTGAGCTTGTCTCTATTTCTTTTGAACTTTATATTTTGGAAACAATTAAAAATATTTTTATATGGTTGCGTAAAAGTATCAAATTGGAGTTTAATAGATAGTAGAAGGCGGAGGGGAAAGAAGCCCTCTCTCCTTAGCCGATTAGACGGTCGTCGAGAGGACTTCTTTCCCATCCCTAGATACACTAGAAAATGGACACGTGGTGGAATTGGTATACACGTACGCCTCAGAAGCGTATGCCGCAAGGATTGAGAGTTCAAATCTCTCCGTGTCCACCAAACGAAACATTGTCGGAATTAAGAAAGCGGAGCGATTTTGCGGGAGCCAAAATCGCGCTGTCATTTTTTTCAAAACCCTTTCCGCCTACGGCGGAAGCGGTGAATTCCCAAAGCT
>JBBTTY010000016.1:0-11079 GCA_038063975.1 Patescibacteria group bacterium
AAGGTCTAGTAGGTGTCGGTCTCGGCAAGGGAAGCGATACCGCTCTGGCCATAGACAAGGCGACCAGGCATGCCAAGAAAAATATGATAAAAGTCAATACGACAAAAGGCATGTCCATTCCTCATGAAGTTTCTGCAAAATATTCTTCGGCCCGTATCGTACTCCGTCCTGTAAAAGACCGCGGTCTGGTTGCTGGTTCGGCGGTGAGAACCGTTCTCGAACTGGCCGGCCTCAAAAATATTGCCGCCAAAATCATTTCTCCTTCAAAAAATAAATTAAATATCGCCCGCGCGCCTATCGATGCTATCGAGCATCTCACTCTCACTCGTGAAACCGGATCAAAAAAAGCCGAATCGCCTAAATAATTAACAAATAATTCGCAGAATAACTTAAAAACTATGCAAATTCACGATCTAAAAAGAAAGACGCCAAATACAAAAAATCCTAGCATAGGACGTGGAGGCAAGCGTGGCAAAACTAGCGGCCGAGGCACAAAAGGTCAGGATGCCAGAGCGGGACGCAAGAAACGTCCAGAGCTTCGCGATTTCATAAAGAGAATTCCAAAATTGCGTGGCCGAGGCAAAAATTCTTTCAAATCTTTTGCTCCACGCGCCGAGGTAGTTCTCCTCTCTATGCTCGAAAAGAATTTCAAAGAGGGCGATCGCATCGAACCGTCTTCCATCATAGCCAAAGGCATCATAGAGAGAACCGAAGGCAATTTTCCTCGTATAAAAATTCTCTCTGGCGGGGAAATTACAAAAAAATTGATTATTTCAGGCGTTGAAATTTCCGCCAGTGCAAAGGCGGCTATTGAAAAAGCTGGCGGAGTGGTGCATGCTTAGGTCGCAAATCACACTTCAATGAATACTTTTTTAAGCAAACTCTCACATATTTTCCGAGACCGTGACCTGCGCAAGCGCATTCTCTTTGTCATTGCCGCTCTCGTTCTCTTTCGTTTATTCACCACTATTCCAATTCCGGGCATTGATACAGCAAAACTGGCATCTCTTTTCGCAAACAGTCAGTTCCTAGGCCTACTCAATATATTTTCCGGAGGAGGACTGGCAAATCTCTCCATAGTCATGCTCGGTGTTGGTCCGTACATCACTGCGTCGATTATCATGCAGCTCCTCACTATCATGATTCCCAGTCTCAAGGCTCTCTATCAAGAAGAAGGCGAGGCGGGACGAGCCAAATTTGCTCAATATTCCCGGAGACTCTCTCTGCCTCTCGCCATGATTCAGGCATTCAGTTTCATTATTATATTTCAGCGTCAGGGAATCATTCCTGATCTCGAGCCCTTTGCACTTCTTCTGAACGTTCTGGTTATTACTGGTGGCTCCATGCTTCTCATGTGGCTCGGCGAGCTCATAACCGAATTTGGCATGGGCAACGGTACATCTCTCATTATATTTGCTGGTATCGTAGCATCTCTACCTACTGCCATATCAGGAACAATAGCCGCATATAATCCGAGCCAGCTTCCTTTGTATGTAGGTATTATCGCTCTCGCTCTGATTGTCGTTTATGCAGTGGTGTTTATAACGGAAGCGGAGAGGCCGATTCCGGTGACGTATGCAAAACAAGTCCGAGGTATGAAAGTCTACGGTGGCGTTTCGACATATCTACCTCTACGTCTCAATCAAGCCGGCGTCATTCCGATCATATTTGCTTTGTCTATCATGCTTTTTCCTCAAATGCTCTTCAATTTTTTTGCTACGTCTAGCAATGCAATTCTCCAGAGTATTTCATCTGTCGGTCTCTCTCTCATAAACAACAGTTTGCTCTATAATAGTTTTTATTTTATCCTCGTTTTTGCCTTTACTTATTTTTACACGGCAGTGACATTTGATCCTATCCAGATTTCAGAAAATCTCCAAAAATCAGGGGCTTTTATCCCGGGTGTTCGTCCTGGTCAGCCGACAGCAGAATATCTTTCAAAGATTGTCACACGTATCACTTTGGTCGGCGCATTATTTCTCGGTTTGATTGCTGTTTTACCTCTGCTTCTCCAATCAGCTTCTGGAATAACTACTCTGGCTATCGGTGGTACAGGCTTGCTCATCGTGGTGTCCGTAGTTCTAGACGTCGTCAAAAAAATGGATGCGCAGGTGAATATGAGGGAGTACTAAATCTCGCAAAATAGTTTGGAATCTGGCGTCAATTAGAGCTTTGATATAGACTAAAAGCCATGAAACCAATTACATGTGTTTTCTTTGGAAAATCAGGATCTGGCAAGGGTACGCAGGCGGCATTACTCATGAAGACTTGCGAGAGGCTGGATCCGAAGAATAAGTTTATTTATGTAGAAACTGGCCAGCGTTTTCGGGGTTTTGCAGAAGATAGTGGAACGTATACAGCAAAACTGACAAAAGAAGTAATGCACGCTGGCGGTCTCATGCCGGCTTTTATTCCTATTTGGACATGGGCAAGTTTACTTGTGGATGAAATTAAAACCGGTCGTGAGCATATGGTATTTGACGGTGTTTCGAGACGGATAGATGAAGCACCGATATTGGATTCCGCTCTTCAGTTTTATAGACGCCAAAAACCGACAATTCTATTTCTCGATATTCATCATGAAGAAGCCAAAAAACGTCTCTTGAAGCGTGGCAGACATGATGATAAAGAAGAAAAAATTACCGAACGTCTGCGCTGGTTTGAAGCGGATGCTATGAAGGCTGTGAATTATTTTGAAAAAAATCCGTATTACAATTTCGTAAAAATAAACGGTGACCAAGTGATAGAAAAAGTTCACGAAGATATTTTGAAAGCTCTAGGTATACAAGGCAGGCTTTAATCAGATTTTAATACAAATTTTAATATTTAGAATGGCCGTTAGAATAAAAACTCAAAAAGACATTGAAATCCTACGCCAAGGAGGTCGTCGACATGCTTTTATTTTGAACGAAGTAGCCAAAGCAGTAGCTCCGGGTGTTTCCACCAGAAATCTCGACAACTTGGCGGCGCAACTTATCAGAGAAGGAGGCGATAGAGCCGCATTTTTAGGCTATAAACCATATGGAGCAAAACGCACATATCCGGCGAGCCTCTGCGTATCAGTTAATGATGCAGTTGTGCACGGTATTCCGAATGAAATGATGTATATTTTGAAAGAAGGTGATATTGTTTCTCTCGATTTGGGTCTCGAGCATAGAGGTCTTATCACAGATATGGCCGTGACCGTGCCTGTGGGAAAAATTGATGTTAAAGCAAAAAAACTGATCAAAGTCACAAAAGATGCTTTAGCGCTGGCAATAAAATCTGCAAAGCCCGGCGCAACGACGGGCGACATAGGCGAGGTCATAGAATCTTTTGTTGTTCCTTTTGGCTTTGGTATTGTCGAAGAATTAGCCGGACATGGTGTAGGTTATAGTGTTCATGAAGATCCTTATATACCAAATTATGGTAAAGCCGGAGAGGGCGAGCCTCTAGTTCCCGGTATGGTCATAGCTATAGAGCCGATTATCAATGAGGGCACAAAAAAAATTAAATTAGATCGAGATGGTTATACTTATCGAACCGTAGACGGCAAGAGAAGTGCCCATTTCGAACATACTGTTGTTATTACGGAAAAAAACTGTGAGATACTGACAAAAATCTGATATACTTTGAAACCTATGGCGCATCAAAAAGAAGAACGCACGCTTGTCATTATAAAACCAGATGGGGTTCAGAGGAGTCTGGTGGGAGAAATCATCGGCCGTTTTGAACGTATTGGTCTCAAAATCGTGGCAGAAAAAATGCTCGTACCCACATCTCCACATATCGAGGCGCATTATACTCTGGATCCGGAATGGAGAGTGAAAACGGGAGAGAAAACAATCAAATCGTATAGAGATAAAGGGCAAAAACATCCATTGAGCGATAATCCTATAGAGATAACAGCTGTTATTCTAGAAAAACTCAAAAAATATATGACCAGCGGGCCGGTAATCGCTATGGTTTTAGAAGGCGCTCATGCAGTTTCCATAGTTCGCAAGGTTGTCGGTGGCACAGAGCCTCTCACTTCGGATGTGGGTACTATTCGCGGTGATTTTGTTTTGGATTCATATCAAATGGCTGATCAGGACGGCCGTTCAGTGCGCAATCTCATTCACGCTTCCGGATCGCCTGCTGAAGCTGAAATGGAAATCAAGCATTGGTTTTCTCCAAATGAAATTATTGACTATCGTCATATCCAAGAAGAAATTCTCTATGATGTAAATCTGGACGGTATTTTGGAATAATCTATCCACCAAAAATCAGCACAAAAAACACAAAAATCAGACGTTAGACGAGTCATTTTTTTTGTTTCCGATTTTATTTTTCTCTTGCAGTGATTGTCGAGAGGTCTATAATCATAAGTAGGGTTATTCGAGATATCAACTCTATAACATTTTTTTAGGGAGACTCATATCGTTTTGCACCTTGGTGCTCTACTGCGGTCACCCACCTAGTTTATACTAGGGACGATATCCGGATGACCCGATAGAAAAACTGCTCGTGAAAATGAGCGGTTTTTCTATAATAAAAACACGAACACTTCTTTTGCTTATTTGTTATACTATTTCCATGTTTTGGAATAAGTATTTTTGGCCGTCTTTTTTGGTCATGATTCTAGTTGTAGGTTTGCACTGGTTCGCTTTATTGAATGATATATATGATACCGTCCAATGGTACGACATAGTCATGCATTTTCTGGGCGGTTTGTGGGTTTTTCTCTTTGTTCTCTGGGCGATTCACACACAATATGGCAGGTTTTTTTTAAAGCACGCATCCATACGTAATCTCATTTTTTTTGTGCTAGTGGTAGGTGTTTTGTGGGAGATTCTAGAAATTGTTTTGGGTTTTATGCATTTTTCTGATCCAGGATATGGTTTTGATGTGTTCAAAGATCTAGTAATAGATATACTCGGAGCAATTTGTGGCTCTATTTTTTATAAAAAGTGAAAGAACATATTTTTTACTTTACTTGTGCCACAAAACGATCAAAAGTTGGAGGATTGTGCTCGGCGAGGTCGGCTAGGATTTTGCGATCTACAATAATGCCCTGTTTTTTTACTCGGCCCATAAATTTAGAATATGAAATGCCTTTGGCGTCTAGAGCGGCATTGATTTTGATTATCCAAAGATTTCGGCGATCACCCTTTTTGTCTCGACGATGAACGAAAGCATATGCGCCGGCGTGCATCAGAGCCTCATTGGCTGCGGCTTCGTTTGTCCCACGGCGAAAGCGATAGCCTTTTGCCGCTCGCAGTACGTTTCGGCGATTTTTCAGTGCATTAACTGCTTTTTTTACTCGTGCCATGTTTGTGAATTAAATAAAAATTAAATAAAAAAGAGAAATTAACGAAGACCAGAGAGAAAGCGCGATTTTTCCTTGTTGGTCATGTGAAAAGCCGTGGTGGTGGCCTTTCTTATCTGCGAACGGCCACTTTCCTTTGCATTGAAATGGTTTTGGCCGGTTCGACGGACGAGAATTTTGCCATTTTTCGTCACTTTGAGCCGTTTTGCGTATGATTTGTTGGTTTTCATGGAGAAAATTAATTGCAAGAAAAAATAAGAGCCCTATTACCGTTTGGGCTGTTAAAAGACAGTCTAACAGATTAAGGCATTTTGTAAAGGCAATTAAACGGATCAATTAAGCTCTTTCTATAATTGTTGTTAAACCTTTCAAACTCTTTGTCGGTTTTTCGGCGATTTTGTAGTTTTCGGTTATTAAGGTGAGGATACGTTTCAGGCGTTCTTCGAGGAATTTCGGATCCATGTATTTTGATCTACCTGGAAGGAAGAGGTCTATTTTTATCCTCTGGCCTTGGCGTAACCACTCGGAAGCTTTTTTAGCTTTGAGCTCGAGGTCATGTTCACCTGTGCCGATTTTCACTTGCAAGGTTTTAATTTCTATGACATGCGCTTTGGCTTTGGCTGCTTTTTCTTTTTTATTCTCTCCGTACTGAAATTTGCCGTAGTCGCTGATTTTTGCCACGGGGGGATTGGCATTCGGTGATATTTCAATGAGATCTAATCCTGCGTCATGAGCTTTTTGGAGGGCTTCGTTTATGGAAAGCACGCCGTAGTTTTCACCTTCCGGGCCTATGACACGCACTTCCTGTGCTTTTATTTGATGGTTTATGCGAATTCTGTTGTAACTCAAAGTTTTGTTATTAGATATATGTATAAGAATAAAAGCATATTTTCATTGATGGGGCAATGTTATAGTATAATTTGCTCATGATAGTTTTCATTGCTCTAGCGACGTTTGTAACGACATTTCTCGGAGGTTTGTTTGCAATTCGTTTTAAAGACAAACTACATCTCATTCTGGGTTTCAGTGCAGGAGCTATGGTTGGGGTAGCTTTTTTTGATCTCTTGCCGGAAGCTCTCGAAATCGGCGGACAATTTTTTGAAAGTTCGACTATTTTCTCCGTCATAGCCATAGGTTTTGTCGCCTATATGATTCTCGACAGGACTGTCTTTATGCATTGTCATGAAGAAAATCACGAGCATCGAGGTCAATTCGGCGCGGGCAGTCTATCTCTCCATAGTTTTCTCGACGGCATAGCCATAGGTTTTGCTTTTCATGTTTCCAGCGCAGTAGGTATTATTGTGGCTGTGGCAGTTTTAGCCCACAATTTTTCTGATGGCATAAATACGGTTTCCATGATTTTGCGCCACGGAGGAAGTAAAATGCAAGCCGTCAAATGGCTCACTCTCGATGCCTCAGCTCCTGTGCTCGGTGTTATTTCAACCTTTTTCTTTACTATTCCTGAATCATTTATAGGATTGATTCTCGCTCTCTCTGCCGGTTTCTTTCTATACATTGGTGCGAGCGACCTATTGCCTGAAAGTCATCACAATCATCCGACTCATTGGACGACATGCGCCACGGTTCTCGGTATGGCGGTTATATTTTTCGCTGTTCACCTTGCTGGTATTTAATAAATTTAACAAAAACCAGCAGATACAAGTTTCTTCATTGTTCGGCACCGGGACCATTGAATTAGCTAAACATGATAGGTCCTAAATGCCTCGCAATTCAAAAACTTATATCTGCTGGTTTTTATCTTTATAAAGCCAATCCGTAGGAAACAGTCGTAGTTCCTGTGCCTGGCGTGCGATATATGCCGAGAGTCGCTTGTTTTTCTCTAATCCATTCGCCATCAACTTTTGCTTCAGCGCTTTTTAGAGTGTTTTCTGTGACAGATATAGGCTTGAAATCAAATTTTACATCTGCCATAAAATCTCCTTTGACTTCACGTATGTTTCCCACGTATGTGATGCTGTAATCAGTTATGCCGTATATAGAGCAGGTGGTCAGTTTTTTGAGCGCTTCCAAGTATTGGGTGAGAATGGTCGTGGCCACTTCTTTTTCTGTCATTGAAAAAGGTGCGTCGGTGAGATACGCAGAGCGCAAATCGACACCACACGGATCAACCACCACTTCTTTCTTTTTGTTTTTTATCGATACTCCATATGCTATGGCCCCCAAGGCTATTAATAGAACGACGATTATGATTGTTTTTTTCATAGGCAGATTATAGCAGATTTGTTTTTGCATGTTTTTGTATACTGCCTGTGTATAAGTAAATCTCATATTTTGGTCAGGTGCTATAATTAATAAATGAACAAACAACACATTGTTTGGCTTGTAGTCGGTATTATTATCATTATTGTTTTGGCTCTTTGGCTCTGGCCGGCAGGTAAAGTGGCGGAAGCGCCGTCTTTAGAAGATCTCGTAGAAGATATTGTTGTAGAGACGCCAACTGTTGCGCCGTCTACAAATCCATTAGACAATGCTGTTCCAACAGTCAATCTATTGGAAAAAACTAATCCTTTCAAAAATGAATACAAAAATCCATTTGAATAAGAAAACAATAATTTTTGCTCTTTCTTTGTTTGCGGTTTTCGCTCTGGGAAGCCAAGCTAAAGCCGCTTCCATTTTCGATATAGAATTTCCTATAGCCGAGCTCGGGAATTGTAAAGATAAAACGGAGTGCAAGGCGTATTGCGAAATCGCCGATAATGAATCAGCCTGTCAGAGCTTTGCGGCTAAATATGGTATAAACCAAGATGATGATCAAAGTGGTGCGACAAACGACAGACAAGAGAAAATTATGAAAGACGGCGGTCCGGGAAACTGCGCCAAAGGTTCGGATAATCCAGAGAAAACATGCAGGCAGTATTGCAGTGTCCAGACTAATATGCGTGAATGCGTGAGTTATGCAAGAGAGCGTGGATTGATGAAAGGCAGAGATCTGGAAGAAGCAGAAAAAGTACTAAAAGCTCTGGACTCTGGAGCCACATTACCTGCTGGTTGTACTGACGAAGAATCGTGTCGCAATACATGCGAGAATCCAAAGGACGTGAGTGTTATGAGAGCTTGTTTTGATTTTGCTGAAAAAGCGGGACTCTTACCGCCTAATGTCGATCGAGCACAGGCCGAAAAAATGTTTTCTCTCATAGAATCAGGCAAAGCGCCTTTCAAATCTCCAAAAGATTTTGAACAATGCGAAAATCCAGCCAATGATGAGATTCTCGACAAATGTATCAACTTTGCTATAGAAAACGGTTTCATTCCTCCAGAAGAAGTAGAAATGATTAAAAAAACTGGCGGCAGAGGGCCTGGTGGTTGTCGTGGAAGGGAACAGTGCGAAACATATTGCGCTACGAACAATGAAGAATGTTTTAAATTTGCCGAGAAGCACGATCTCATTTCTCCAGAGGATAGACAGAGAATGACCGAAGGGAGTGAGAAAATGAAGGCAAGTCTGGAGGATACACAAGAGGGACAATACGGTCGAGATATGCAAGGTCCGCCCGGGGAGCGTTCAATGGGTGAACGCAGTCAATATGGCAAAAACCGCAGGCTGGATGATAAATTTGAAAATTTCCGCGACCGACCGGAAACAATGAACAATTTTTCGCCAGAACAGCAAAAAATGATGGAAGAAAAACGCGCTGAATTTGAAAAATCCGTTGTAAGGCCTGAAATGAAACCAGAAGATGCACAGAGATTTATGAATCGAGATGGGCAACCTCCTTCGTCTGACAATACTAACTATTATCCTCCCGAAAGAACATATTCTCAACCCCAACCTACAGGCTCATATACTCCTCCATCAGGTGGATCGTACGAAGGATCACAACCAATGATGCAATCGTCTCCACCACCTTCTTCTATGTCAGCTCCCACGAGCAGGCGGAGTGGTAGCGTAAGCAATGCCGCCACCCTCTTATTCTCGCAAGTCATGGGACTTTTTGAGAGATAAGGCATAACAAAAACAAAACCACGCGTGGAGGACCTTTTATTTTGTCTGTGAAGGACGTTAGAACTATCTTTGAGGGGGAGAATAGGTATTTGTATATACCTGTTATCTCCTAAACTTTACCCGGATACCAACTTATCAGATAGATACTTTTCAACTCTATCTTGCTGTCTTTTTATTCCGTCAGGTCTTGTAATGAACTCTTCTGGTGTCATTAACATCCATTCAGTACCCTCATTGCCGAAAACAATATTGATCTCATTTATTTGGAGAGGTCTGGTAACAAGAAAGTATGATTTTTCACCTGGCTCAATCACACTAGGAATCGTGCACGAGAAGTGAATATCCTCTCTTTCAAGATTAATCCCAAACTCTTCTTTCACCTCGCGCTTAAATGCCGCAAAAGGCGATTCATCTCCCTCACGGCCTCTACTTTTGTCCCCGATAAAGACGAGTTCTTTGGAGCCGTTGAAATATACTTTTTTATATGTGTTCTCGTGAATCATTTTCTTACTATTTCAGACTTGAAGAATTGCTCTTGGAAGTTAACAGCCTTTTTTATTTCTTCATCAGTTAGATTTGTTCCTTCAGAAACTATTACTAGTTTGTCATCATCGTCATTAAAGCGATGAATTATGGCGATGCAGAGTCCCTCTGCTTTCATTAGTGAATCTTCTGTTCCAAGATAGTAAGCATCTAATTCCTCTCCATCTGGTGCTTTGGTGTTGGGTACAAAACCGTAATTTGTTTCGTACATAAAGCCATATTTTGGGTGTCTTGAACCTAAAGGTCGATCAATTTCTATTTTGACCTTTTTACCGAGGTACTGTTTGGCCATAGTAAAAGATGTTTCCATAATTAAAAGTATAGCAGTTATTTATATGTACCATATTATTTAATATCGAAATAGATAGTAATTACAACCTAGAGCGTGTAAACTTATTTTCATGAAATCAAAGGTCAATAATTATGCTTTTATAGATAGCCAAAATTTAAATCTGGGCATTCAAAAACTCGGCTGGAAATTGGACTACAAAAAGTTCAGGGTATATTTAGCGGAAAAATATGATGTGAATAAGGCCTATATATTTATCGGCTTTGTAGCTTTGAATCAGAAGTTGTATGACCGATTACAGGAGTCTGGTTTTATCTTAAAGTTCAAACCAACCCTTCCAGACAAGGATGGTAAGATAAAGGGAAATGTAGATGCCGATATAGTTCTCTCTACAATGATTGAGTGGAGTAACTACGACAAGGCGGTTGTTATCTCAAGCGATGGTGATTTTTATTCCCTCGTTGCTCATCTTTATGAGCACAGTAAACTGGAGGCGGTCTTGAGTCCAGACAAAAAGGAATGTTCAAGCCTACTCAAGCAAACAGCAAAAGAAAAGATCCAATTCATGGATAATTTACGTGGCAAGTTGGAGTATAAAAAGAAAAACACCGCTTAAGGACGGAACCTTAAGAAGTGTTTTTCCCTAACGATACATCTGTATGGTAGCAAATTATAAGAATTTGTCCAACTTTTTGATGTGTACCCCTTTTAATGGACACTTTCGAAACCCACCCCCACACCCCTAGATTCTGCTGAAAGATGCTGTCTGTATTCAACGGGAGTCATCTTGTTTCTGGTCCACTGCTTTCTTTCGTAATTGTAGTATCTCATATATTTTTCGATAACCAAACGTAGTTCTTCAAACGATTGGCAAGATTGATAATCTAACTCGTACTGGACCCCTTTCATTGCACACCATCCTTGTTCTTTGAATTGTACGCCCCCAGCGATTTGAAGCGCAAACTGCATGGGCGACGTTTTCAATGCTGAATGGAT
>JBBTTY010000017.1:0-18061 GCA_038063975.1 Patescibacteria group bacterium
TATTAGCTTCTAATTATACAAGGTTAGTGTGCAAATTTTGGGGTCCGGGCCACTTATGGATAAAAAAAGAATATTTATAACTGGAATTCCAACATCGGGGAAATCATTCCTTGGTAAAAAACTCGCTGAAAAAGTAAATGGCATTTGTGTTTCAATAG
The DNA here is from genome assembly GCA_038063975.1 of Patescibacteria group bacterium. Taxonomy (GTDB): domain Bacteria; phylum Patescibacteriota; class Minisyncoccia; order Phycocordibacterales; family UBA6065; genus UBA6065. The sequence goes on from JBBTTY010000017.1 coordinate 159, forward strand.
ATGATTTTAGAGAAGATCTGAATACGTTTTTTAATAATTAGTTTGTAGTGCCAAGGTGTTGGGGATATTAAGGGTTATTAACATCCCATATGTTTAACTTCTTTAAAGGAAAACTATCTCGAGTATTCAAACATGTTGTAAGGAAGCAATTCCCGCAGTTTCAATGAGCCAAAGCGACTGATACTACCTTCTTTGCGCCGGCGGAGAGCAGAGTACGCTTTGCTTCTGATAATGTTGCTCCTGTCGTCACGATATCGTCAAAAATTATGACGTTTCTGCCTTGTGTTTTCATTTCATCGCGTACTCTAAAGCAATTCTCCAGATTTTTGAATCTTTCGGTTCTGCCTTTGCCTACCTGATCCTCGTTTTCGCGGATTTTTTGCAAAATATCAGTGCGAATTTCAAATGTTTTGCCTCTATCAATTTTTTTCATCGCTTGGGCCAAGAGATCACACTGATTCCAGCCACGCTTCCTCTTTTTTTTCCTGGTGATTGGTATGGGCAGGACCAGAGGCGAAGTGAAATTCTGAAACATTTCCAAATCAGACAGTTCAGAAAGCAGAAAATCGTAAAGCAAGGTCGCAAGCAGAAAAGCAATTTTCCTATTTTCATGTGTTTTTATTTCTATGATCGCTGTTTTTACCACTGTGCTTCGATATGGCAAAAAATGTAAAACTCCCGGCGATTCCTCTAATTTTTCACCCCTCATGGCTTCTTCCAGAAAGGTTTCAGACGATAAAAGCTCGATTTTTTTCACATTAGCATCAGGCGGGGCAATAGTATCCAGCAGAAATTCAAAAGCGATTTTTAGCGCCTTCCATATCACTCGCCGTATTTCTCTAGGACTCTCTCTTTTCATGCGAAATAGCCTAGCATAGCGAGATAAAGAAATTATGAAGAAGCGAAAATAGGTCTGTGTGGAGGCTTTGGAAGCGCGACGGCGCTGGAAACGAGGAAGTTTTTCAGTAGAAAAACTTCCGTACTCCACACAGACATATTTTTCGCTTCTTGAAGTCATAGAACGCTTCATCATCTTTTTTTCTGCTATAATATCTCTATATGGCCATTCCCTTTTTCCAAAATCTCTTTAAACCAAAAGGACAGAGCGTTCTAGGCATCGACATCGGCTCTTCTTCCATAAAAATTGTCCAACTGCGCAAAAAGGGAGGCAAGGCCGTACTTGAAACATATGGTGAATTGGCTCTCGGTCCCTATGCCGGCACGGAAATCGGTCGAGCAACCAATCTGCCCAATGAAAAAATCATAGAAGCTCTGCGTGACCTCATAAAAGAGGCCAATGTGACGACCAAGTCAGCAGGCATTTCCATCGCTACCGCTTCGAGCCTCTTGTCTTTTATTCGCATGCCTGAAATGGATCAGAAACAATTGGCGACTATGATTCCCATAGAAGCCAGAAAATATATTCCCGTACCCATAACCGAAGTGGCCCTCGATTGGTGGATAATTCCAAAAGAAGAAAATTCTTTCTCTGAATTCGAAAAGCCACCCGTTTTTGGAGAGGCGCCAAAGGAAAAAAGCATAGATGTGCTCCTCGTGGTCATTCATAACGATGTTTTAAATCGCCTCAACACTATCGGTAGCGGAGCCCAAATAGAAACCAGTTTTTATGAAATCGAAATCTTCAGTTCTATGCGCTCTGTTGTCGATCAGAATCTCGAATCAATCATGATTTTTGATATGGGAGCCGGCTCGACAAAACTATATGTGATAGAGAGGGGCATACTCCGAGCATCTCACACGATTAACAGAGGATCACAAGAAATTACTCTCGCTCTTTCCAGAGCTCTAGGACTTTCGGTCGGCGATGCGGAACATATGAAGAGAACCATAGGCATATCTGCCGAGCCGGACAATAAAAACATAAAAGAAATCATTACTCTCAATCTGGACTATGTTTTTTCCGAAACCGCCCGGGTAGTCGGTGCCTATGAGCGCAAATATAACAAGAGCATTTCAAAAATCATTCTCACAGGAGGTGGCTCTCTCTTGCGCGGTTTTTTGGAAATAGCTCGCACCCGTTTTCAGATGGAAGTTATCCTCGGCGACCCTTTTTCCAAAACCGAAGCCCCGGCATTCCTCGAACCTGTTTTGCGCACAGCTGGTCCAGAATTTGCCGTAGCCATAGGCATAGCTCTGAGAAAACTTCAGGAGGAAGAGTGAGATTGAGCTAGTCTGGGGATAGCCTCAAGACATTTCAGTGTATAATAAATAGATATGGATCCTCAATTTAAGACGTCGTTCATTCCTAGAAAGCCAATCGTGGCTCAGGCGGTAGGCCGTTCCGTATCCACGAGTATAAATCTGTTTTCTCTTTTGGCGACTACTCTCTTTATCGTGGTCATCGCTCTATCTGGCGGAGTTTTCTTTTACAAAAGTCTCATTAAAAAACAGATTGAATCCAATAAAGTCACTTTAGAACGCGCCAAAGGGGCTTTTGAGCCAGAACTCATAGAGCAAATCATCCGGCTCGATACGCGCATAGAAACTTCCAAAAAATTACTGGCAGGACATTTGGCCATCACACCTTTTTTTGATTTTCTCTCAACGGTTACTTTGAGTACGGTTCGGTTCAAAGACTTCAGTTTTTCATATCTAGCCTCGGACAAAATAAACATCGAAATGAAAGGTCAAGCTCAAAACTATTCTTCTGTTGCTTTGGAATCAGATCTGCTCAATTCTCAAAAATATCTCAAAAATACCATTATAAGCGATATGGCTCTGGAACCGAACGGCACAGTATCATTTAAAATTCTAACTACGGTCGATCCGAGCCTCGTTTTATATTCGTTCGATATATCTCGTAGTGCCACTCAAAACGAAAATATTGAAAATATTACAGAAACCACTACAAACCCATGAACAACATCTTATCAATCATTTTTATACTTTCGTCCATAGGTCTTTTTTTCGGCTATATAGATCCTACGTATGAAACTATAAGAGGCCAAAGGATAGAAAAAGCGGAATACGATCGCGCGCTCAATAATTCAAAACAGCTCCAAGCCGAAAGGGACAAATTGCTCGAGAAATTCAACAATATGAACGAAGTAGACCTAGACGATATGACCAAACTCCTGCCGGACAATATAGATAACGTCAGATTGATTATAGACATAGACGAGATGGCCAAAAACTACGGCATGAGGATCAGAAATTTTAAAACGGATGCTGTGGAAAAAAGCGATGTCATCGGAGTGAGTAATTCTCTGTATGGTACGCTCAACTTGTCGTTTAGTACTACAGCTCCTTATCAAACCTTTCTCACGTTTATGCGCGATCTCGAAGACAGTTTGCGTCTCATAGATGTGACATCTGTCGAGTTTGCATCGAGTGATATAGGAGATCTCTATGATTACAAAGTAACGGTAAAAACCTATTGGTTAAAATAAAATGAATGAAAAAGTAAACACATGGAAAAATCCAGTTATCGCCATCCTAGTTTTGGCTATGGTGGTCGTGGCCGGTTATTTTTATGCTACTCGGAATAGAGAAAGCGATACACTGCTCACCGATGTTTCCGTCGCCGACCAAGTAGTGACAGTCGATGGAGATCTGCTCAAAACTCTGGGAAAACTAAAAAAACTCCAATTAGATGATTCTGTGTTCAGTGATCCTGTTTGGCAGAGTCTGCGTGATTTCGGTAGAACGCTATCATCGGAACCAAAAGGTCGTGTTAATCCTTTTGCACCTCTATCGGCGAGTGGTCAGTAAAATTTTTTTGAATTCTTCATGAATATACTCGATATTCTCGTACAAAAAAAAGCCATTGAAAAAAAAGAAGCTGTGGCAGTAAGCGAAGAGATGCGCCTAACTGGTGAATCCATCGAGCAGGTTTTAAAGAAGCATGGTCTAAAGAGTAGGGATATGCTGGAAGCAAAAGGTGAGGCTCTCGGTGTACCGATCAAATCTCTCAAAGATCAGACTATTCCTTTTGACATTCTCAATTATATTCCAGAAGAATCCGCTATGCATTACCGCTTTGTGCCGCTCGCTGTAAAGCAGAATGTTCTCGAAGTAGGTGTCGTTGATCCAGAAGACATCGACGCTCGCGATGCTCTCAACTTTATAGCCACAAAAGTCAATATGCCTTTCAAAGTTTTTCTCATATCTGAGGAAGATTTTATGAGGGCTATCGATCTATACAAAGGCCTTTCCGGCGAAGTGACGCACGCCCTCGATGAATTAGAAACTGATATTGCCGATGTAGATACAGATGCGGAAAAAGTCGTTGAAGTTGGCAAAACCGTGATCATCGAAGACGCACCTGTGACTAAAATTGTGGCGACCATATTGCGTTATGCCGTCGAAGGCAATGCTTCAGACATCCATGTAGAGCGCATGGTGGACAAAGTGCGAGTTCGTTTTCGCGTTGATGGTGATCTCTATACTTCTCTCGTTTTACCTATAAAAGTTCATGATGCTGTAGTAGCGCGCATAAAAATTCTCTCTAATATGAAGCTTGATGAGAAGAGAAAACCCCAAGACGGCAGATTTTCAGCCAGGATCGAGGGCAGGAAAGTAGATTTCCGTGTTTCGACTTTTCCGGCTTATTACGGCGAAAAAGTAGTCATGAGAATTTTGGATCAGGAAAAAGGCATCAAATCGCTCGATGATATCGGCTTGTCGAAGCGCAATCTGGAATCGATGAGGAGGGCCATGAAAAAACCTTATGGACTAATTCTCATTTCAGGCCCTACAGGTTCTGGTAAATCTACGACGCTCTATGCCATGTTAAAAGAGATAAATGACGAATCAAAAAACGTTCTTTCTCTGGAAGATCCGGTTGAATACAATATAGAAGGAATCTCTCAATCCCAAGTCAGACCGGAAATCGGTTATACATTTGCTTCAGGTCTCCGAACTACTCTGCGCCAAGATCCTGACATCATCATGGTGGGAGAAATTCGCGACAAAGAAACCGCCCAGCTCGCCATCCAAGCGGCTCTCACCGGGCATATCGTGCTCTCGACTATTCACACCAACACAGCTATTGGCGTCATTCCCCGCCTCATAGACATGGGAGTAGATCCGTATCTCATCGCTCCGACCCTCATCATAGCCATGGCCCAGCGTCTGGTGTCTCGCATATGCGAAGGTGGCAAGGAAATTCCAATTGAAGGTTCTATAGAAATGATGCTTCAAAAACAATTTGCAGATCTGCCACCGGAATTTAAAAAAGAAATAATTATTCCAAAGGTTGTTTTAGAATCGCAACCCTCGGCCACGTGTCCAAATGGTATTCGGGGACGCATGGCAGTAGCAGAAGTGGTGGAAATGGATAAAGAACTCGAGCGAGCAATCTTGGCTAACACAGGCGAGAATGAACTCTATAAATATTGCCGCTCCAAAGGCATGATCACCATGAAGGAAGACGCCATGCTAAAGGCTTTTTCGCGCAAAATTCCTTGGAGCGAGGTGAATAAACTCTAGAAATTTGGTGGCGAGTGCATGGTATACTAAAAGATATAAAAACTTACAATGGAAAAGAAAAATATAAAAATATTGATAGTAGACGATGACAAATTTCTCTTGGGTATGTATTCCTTGAAGTTTGCCAACAATGGCTACGACGTAGACACGACTGTCAGTTCCGCAGTTACTCTGGAAAAACTGCGCGCTGGCGCAAAACCGGATATCATACTACTCGATATCATCATGCCACACATGACGGGTCTCGAACTCTTAAAGATTATGCGAGAAGAAAAACTGGCTTCGGACGCAGTGATTGTCATGCTTACAAATCAGAGTCAATCATCAGACATAGAAGAAGCCAAACGACTCAATGTCGAAGGTTATATCGTAAAAGCATCCACTATTCCTTCGGAAGTCTTGCACGAAGTCGAAAAAATTTTCACGGCCAAAAAAGCTCAAAAAAATGGCGCTTGATTACAAAAAAGAATTCGAGGAATTAATCGATATCGTCACAAAAGAATCGGCTTCCGACTTGCATCTCTGTGAAAATCGATATCCGACCATACGCGTGGCTGGTTTTCTGGTGCCTCTCTTGAATAGAAAAATACTGACAAAAGAAGACGCCGTAGGCTTTATGTCTGTCGTATTATCGCCGGAGGACAGAGAGCTCTTTACCAAAAACAAAGAGATAGACTTTTCGTATAACTACCGCGAAAAGGCCCGTTTTCGCGGTAACGGTTATTTCCAGCAAGGTACGGTGTCTTTCGCTTTCCGTCTCATACCGAAAAAAATTAAAAATTTTGCCGAACTCAATTTGCCTGCTGTTTTGGAAACTTTTTGCGACAAACAGCAAGGGTTTTTCTTGGTGGTCGGTCCCGTAGGTCACGGCAAGACGACCACTCTGGCTGCCATGGTTGAACGGATCAATGAAACACGCGCCGAACATATCATCACTATAGAAGATCCCATCGAATACATATATGAGCAAAAGAAATCAGTTATAGATCAGAGAGAGGTGCGCATAGATACTGTCGATTTTTCTACGGCTTTGCGCAGTGTGTTCAGACAAGACGTAGACGTCATTTTAATAGGCGAGATGCGTAGTATTGATACCATAGCCACAGCAGTGACGGCGGCCGAAACAGGACATTTCGTTCTGTCGACTCTACATACCAATGACGTGGCGCAGACCATCAACCGCATCATCGATTCCTTTCCCGGTTCCCAGCAAGATCAGATTCGCATTCAACTGGCCTCAACTCTGACCGGTATATTTTCCCAACGCCTGATACCTCGCATATCAGGTGGACTGATTCCGGCATATGAATTGCTCATTTCAAACACGGCGGTAGCCAATTTGATCCGTGAAAAGAGAGTTCATGAGATAAATACGGTTATCGAAACTGGTTTAGATCAGGGTATGATAGATATGAATAGGTCCCTGGCAGAGCTCGTGCGAAAGGGAGAAATTACCGCTGAAAATGCCTATTTGTATTCGTCAAATCCAAAGATTTTGGAAAGACTCATTTAAATTTAACTTTTAATTTTTATTGCTATGCTTTTTAATTACAGCGCTATAGATCAAAAAGGAAATCAGACAAAAGGCTCGATTGACGCTATATCTATAGAAGTTGCCATATCATCTCTCCAGAGGCGCGATCTCACTATAGAATCTATAAATCCAGCCGAAGCGAAATCTTTTTTCCAAAAAGATTTCGCCGTATTTTCACGAGTCTCAAACAAAGACGTAGTGGTCCTGTCACGCCAGATGTCTACTCTCTTTGAAGCTCAAGTTTCAGCTCTGCGGGTCTTTCGACTACTGGCTGGCGAATCTGAAAATCTGGTTCTGGCTAAAACCTTGACGATTGTCGCTGACGACTTGCAGGGTGGCAGTTCCATATCAAAAGCTCTAGCAAAGCACCCGAAAGTATTTTCTGAATTTTATGTGAACATGGTGCGCTCGGGTGAAGAATCAGGCAAACTCGATCAAGTATTCATTTTTTTGGCTGATCATTTGGATCGTGATTATGCGGTCAATTCCAAGGCAAAAAACGCTCTGATATATCCGGCCTTCGTCATATTCACTTTTTTTGCGGTTATGACGCTCATGCTCACCGTGGTCATCCCGAAAATTTCAACCATTCTCACCGATTCCAGCCAAGAAATTCCCGTATACACCAAAATAGTCATAGGCCTGTCTCATTTCCTTGTGACGTACGGTATATTTATTTTGGCGGCAATAATCATCGGCGGTTTCTTTCTCTATCGATTTCTCAAAACTCCTGCGGGCAAACTGTCTCTCGATGATCTAAAAATTAAAATACCTTTTATCAAAAACTTATATCAGAAGCTCTATCTCTCGCGCATATCGGACAATATGAACACCATGCTCGTATCTGGTATCCCTATGGTTCGCGCTCTAGAACTGACATCGGCCGTGGTGGACAATGAAATTTACAAGAGGGCGTTGCTCGATGCCACCGAAGCGGTCAAAGGTGGCAAATCGGTCTCTGACTCTCTGGGTGAAAAGAAAATAATTCCCGGTATCATGATTCAAATGATAAAAGTGGGAGAGGAATCGGGAGAATTAGGCAAAATTTTGAAAACATTGTCAGATTTTTATAGTCGTGAAGTGATAAATGCCGTAGACACACTGGTTGATCTCATAGAACCGACCATGATTGTGCTCCTAGGCCTCGGTGTAGGCTTTCTCCTAGCTTCCGTTCTCATTCCTATATACAACATATCCTCGAATATTTCGTAGGTTTTTGGGAGAGCGCCTGTTGATAACTGGAAAGAAATGTTTGTCATTACAGAAACTGTGACGCCATAGAGCTTTTTGCTATACTTACAATATATATGGCATCCTGGTCTACCAAACACAAATCGGTTTATTTTTCCGCTTTTGTCGCATTTGTCGTCTTTGTCATCGCTTTGCCTGCATTTCTCTTTTTCTATAAATCTCCGACGTGCTCTGACGGCAAAAAAAATGGCAGTGAAAAGGGCATAGATTGCGGTGGGTCGTGCATCCGTCTCTGTCCCGCTGATTTCGGCACGCCTCATATCCTGTGGAGCTATTCTATGGATATAGCGCCCGGCGTTTACAATTCACTCGCTTATGTTGAAAATCCCAACCAATCTGTCGAGGTTGGTTCTTTGGACTATGTTTTTAAACTGTATGACGATCGAGGGCTTCTGGTGGCCGAGAAAAAAGGTGAAACTTTTGTGCCTGCGGGACGGAAATTTGCCGTATTTGCTGGCGGTGTGAGGACGGGCGAGAGAGTGCCGGTAAAAACGACGTTTGAATTCAATGAGAATATTGAATGGCAAAAAGGCAACGTTCCATCCAGTGTTCGTGTTCTCAATATCAACCTCGATCAAGAAAGCGAGCCTAAAGCTGAAGCCAAAATCATAAATGATTCGGTCGGTAAGACATATGCATCACTCAATGCCTTTATCATTCTCTATGATGAAAATGACAATCGCTTGGCTTTTTCAAAGACTCTGATAGATAAAATCGCGCCCGGCGAGACAAAGGTTATTTATTTTACATGGCCGAAGGCTTTTCTCAGAAAAGCTTTCAGATCGGAAATCATTTTTGTGGCGCAATAAACAAATTTTATGATTTCTCTGGTAAAAGATATATCCATCCGCATAGAGCGTATGCAGATCGACTGGATAATGATCAGTGCGGCTTCCGTTTTGGTTTTGTTCGGCCTCATTACCATGAATTCATTTGTGGGAGACAATTCTTTGTTTCAAAAGCAGATTCTATGGTTTTTTATATCTCTCGGTGTTTTCTTCGCCGCCAGTTTTTTTGATTGGTCTTTTCTACGCAGAACTCGAGTGTTAGTCACTCTCTTTTGCGTCATTTTGGCAGTTCTCGGTCTGCTTCTCATCGTCGCTTCATCTATAAAAGGAGCTCAAAGCTGGCTTGATTTCGGCCTATTTTCTTTTCAGCCTACGGATATCGCCAAAGTTCTACTTATTTTTATTTTGGCTAAATATTTTTCGCGCAGACATATAGAAATAGCTCATATACGTCATATTGTTATTTCTGGTATATACGCATTTATTCTATTTGTTTTTATTGCTCTGCAACCTGATTTTGGAGGAGCGGTGGTCGTCGCTTGCGTGTGGCTCGGTATGGTTTTGGTTTCCGGTATTTCTAAAAAACATTTTGCCGTTCTGTTTTCTTGCGCCGTTATTTTATTTGCTTTGCTCTGGAATTTTGGCTGGAAGGATTATCAAAAAAACCGCATTATTTCTTTCATATATCCTTTAAGCGATATCCAGGGCGCCGGTTATAATGCTTATCAGTCTGTGATTGCTGTAGGTTCGGGTGAAATTTTCGGCAAAGGAATCGGTTATGGCACGCAGTCAAAATTGAAATTTTTGCCGGAATATCAGACGGATTTCATTTTTGCCGCTTTTGCCGAGGAATGGGGTTTTGTCGGTGTAGTCATATTTTTCGGTGTTTTCGGTCTGCTCATTTGGCGCATTATTGCAAATGCCAGACGAGGGGCCACAAACTTTGAAATTCTCTACGGCCTCGGACTGGCTATCTTGTTCATGAGTCATTTTTTCATAAATGTTGCTATGAATATGGGTCTTTTACCTGTGACAGGTATCACTCTGCCTTTTGTTTCATATGGCGGGTCGCACCTGGTTACATCTTTTCTCGCTCTGGGAATTTTGGAATCGTATAGGCGGTCTATGAAAGCGGTGCATAAAGAAGAGACGAAGAAAGAGTTTTTGGGGATTTAAAATTTCGGCAGTAAAAAGCAATACAAAGTATTCTTGAAAAGTGAAAAAGTATGTCCTTGTGGAGTACGGAAGTTTTTCTACTGAAAAACTTCCTCGTTTCCGGCGCCGTCGCGCCTCCAAAGCCTCCACGCGGACATACTTTTTCACTTTTCAAGAGCTTCACGCTTGCGTGATTTCTCAAATGCCTTGTATTACCGAAACTAAAATCCGTTCTAGAGTTAAATGAAAAATGATACAATATGAATATGGCAGTAGCCGAGAGAAAGATTTTGGCAATTGTGAAAGACAAACCCTATTTCATGCAGGGAAACTTTGTGTTATATCACGGTGATTGCATAAGAATACTTTCACAATTACCTGAAAACTCCGTGGATATGATTTTTGCCGATCCACCATATAATCTTTCGAATGGTGGTTTTACTGTTCATGCTGGACATATGGTTAGCGTGAACAAAGGAGCGTGGGACATTAGCAAAGGATTTGAAGATGATTATGGTTTTCATTACCGCTGGCTTGAAGCATGTAAACGAGTATTAAAACCACAAGGCACTTTGTGGGTGAGTGGTACTTACCATTCAATTTATCAATGTGGTCATGCTTTACAGGCCCTCGGTTACCATATTCTGAATGATATTTCATGGTTTAAACCCAATGCTTCCCCGAATTTAAGTTGTCGTTTTTTTACTGCAAGCCATGAGACCATTATCTGGGCAAGAAAAGAGAAAAAAGCTAAACATACATTCAATTATGGATTGATGAAAGATGGTAATTGGCCAGAAGACAAGTTAAAAAAACCAAATCTCCAGATGCGTTCTGTGTGGGCAATGGGCACACCAAAACCTGAAGAAAAGAAATACGGGAAACATCCAACACAAAAACCACTTGATCTTTTAAAAAGAATCGTGTTATCTAGTACCAACAAAGGAGATGTGGTGTTGGATCCTTTTACTGGTAGTTCTACCACTGGAATTGCGTCAGTTATGCACGATAGAAAATATATAGGTATTGATATGGAAAAAGATTATCTTGAATTATCAAAGAAACGTTTCTCTGATTTAAAAAAATGATATGAAAAATGGATCATTACTAAAACCGATTCCGTCATACGTAGCTGGTTGGACTGATAAGTATTTTCATCAGTCAGCTTTTGATGTCCCAATAGAATTTCCAAGTAAAAGAGTAACTAATTTTTTGACGAAATTTAAAAAGGAAATAAATATAAAAATATATAGAGGAATAAATGAATACAACAAGCAAAATTATACAGGTGTGGAAAGTTGGACTTATAATAAAAAAGTTGCTTCCAGATATGCCAGAGAAATTGGTGGTAAAGTAAGAGAGAAAATATTTAGACCACATAATATCTTGTTAGATACCACTTTATTGAATAAAGAAGAGAAGATTTTTATGGGATATGATTATAGAATAGATGATAGAGAAGTTTTAATAAAAAAATGAAAATAATTACCAGACAAATTGCAATTGAAAATCTCAAAAAATATATCGACCAAGATCTACGCAAGCTCGCTTTGAAACATGGTATTACCACTTACGAAACAGGAAGACAAAATAAAGGATGGAAGGGTTTGGTGTTGGAACGTCTTGCTGGTTTGAAGACAAATATTTCAAAAGCACCAAACGGACTTACCTATGAACTAAAATCTGTAAGTTTTCATAATAAAAAAGAAATACTTGTGCCAAAAGAAACTATGGCAATAACAATGATTAATCCAGAAGAATTGAAAGCACATTCTTTTTTTGAAAGTCATTGTTGGGCAAAATTAAAGACTATAATATTTTGTGCTGTGATGTGGTATGGTAAAAACGCAGAAAAGGCAGAATTGATAAAAGTTACAAGTTTAGATTTTGCTGAAACTGACGAGCTAATACTGGAAATAAAAGCAGATTATGATTTAATACGTAAAAAACTTATCAAGTATGGTTTTGAAGCATTGACTGGTAAAGATGGTAAGTGGATACAGGCAAGAACAAAGGGTGCAGGGCATGGTTCTACAACTAGGGCTTTTTATGCTCGTACTTCACTAGTTAAAAGGATTTTTGAGATGGCAAAATAAAGCTAAAAAATTTACAATAAGATTCGGAAAAAAATAAGAAATATTTTTAATGAAAACAAATTAAAAGTCTTTTATTTTTTTGTGGCATTACTTACCTTCATACACCCCCATCGTCTTCTCTATCATTTTCTCTAGAGAAAATTCGCGTTCTACTTTTTGCCGGAGATTTTGGCCAAATAATAAAGCCTTTTCGCAGTTTGAATATATGAGTTCCAGAGCGGAAGCAATATCGGCAGGTTTTTTGGTTTGAACAAGAATGCCTGATTTCATGTCATCTATAATTTCTTTTACACCCCCGACATTTGTGGCGACGACGGGAAGGCCGGCAAAACCTGCTTCTATAACTACATATGGCAAACCTTCTTTTATAGAAGAGAGAATGAGTGCGTCAAAAGCTTTTAAATATTGCGGTGCATCTCCTATGAATCCTAGGAGAGCGACATCTTTTTTGAGGGAAAGTTTATCGATCATGTTTTCAAGCTCCTTTCTTTCTTCGCCTTCGCCCATAACTACCAACTTTGCCGGAATATCTTTTTGTTTTAATAAAGAAATAGCTTCCAAAGTGTATTCGTATGCTTTATTTTTGTGCAGTTCACCTATGGCACCTATCAAAAAATCATTTTCACCTACATCAACGCCTTTATTCTTGGCAAGATCAGACAAGAAAGACCGACTCTCGTCTTTTTCCTTGAATTCCGGAACTTTTATACCATTATGAACCAATATTATTTTATTTTTTACCCATAGCATGCGCGAGCCGTCGTGAAAATCTCTCTCTGAAACAGTTATCGTTGTGTGAGATAGCATAACGGTGAGCCATGAAAGAAATCTAATGAAATAAAGCGAAAAGAAATTCCTGTCTTCATTGAAAGCCCAACCATGACAGGTGAAAATGATGCGTGGCACTTTTGTAATACGGGCGGCTAGGGCGCCGAGGCCACCGACTTTCGAACTATTGACATGGACGATGTCAGGTTTTTCTTTTTTGAAGAGAGAAATCAATTTGCAGAAGCTTGAAATGTCGCCAAAAAAACTTATATCTCTACCGAGATTCTGTATAGAAACGGTTCTAATGCCCGCTTCCGTTAATTTTTCCGCTAGAGGTCCCGCACCGCCCGAAACCACGACGCTCTCATATTGTTCTTTTGGAAGATTGGTGGCGAGATCATACACATATTTCTGGGCTCCTCCCCAATTACTCTTGGTTATGACATGGAGGATTTTCTGCACCGGCCCGGTTAGTTTTTTATTGTTGTCCATATAATGGCTCTAATCATAGTCTTTTTTGAAATAATTTTCAAATTGTTTTCAATTGCTTGAAACCTCGCCTCTGTCGTGTAGTATTAACATTTGTATGACAATCTTCAATAAACGGGCCCCTTGGCTTCTCCTTTTAGGCGATGCTTTTTTCTTCGTCATTTCTCTATGGCTCGCACTATTCCTCCGTTACAGAGAATCGCCTGATGGGGATGTTTTTTTCGCCCATTTGGCACCTTTTTCGCTTTTATTTATAGTTTGGATTATAGTTTTTTTTATCACTGGCTTATATGACAAACAAAATGTCGTATTGAAATCGAGATTACCGATATATCTCTTTCAGGGTCAGGTCGCAAATTCCATAATCGCTGTCATCTTCTTCTATTTTATTCCTTGGTTTGGTATAAGCCCAAAGACAACCCTTTTTGTCTATCTAATCATATCGCTCATTCTCATAATCTGGTGGCGAGTGTACGGCTATTCTATATTTGTGCCGAAAGTACGAGAGAAAGTGATACTCATAGGGGAAGGAATCGAAGTTCGAGAGCTTCGTCAAGAAATCGAAAATAATCCCCAATACAATATAAATATCATTTCGACTATTGATCTCGGGAGCGCTAATTGGGACAGCGTTCTCCGAAATATAGATCAAAGCGGAGCATCTATCGTGGCCATAGATTTTCACAATGACAAAGTCGGACGAATTCTTCCCAGTCTCTATAACCTCATATTTAGACGTTTGCGTTTCATTGATATAGATGAAATCTATGAAGAGATATTTGATAGGGTGCCGTTATCACTCATCAAACACACTTGGTTTCTCCAAAATATTTCTACTTCGCCGAAAATCGTATACGATATTTTGAAACGTATTATGGATGTCACGGTGGCTCTGATTTTGGGAATTATTTCTCTGGTTTTCTATCCTTTTGTCGCTCTGGCTATCAAATTGGAAGACGGCGGTTCGGTATTCATACTTCAAAATCGGATAGGAGAGAATAATAAACTTATACGCATCAGAAAATTCAGGAGCATGACCATGACAGCTCAAGATAAAAATGGCACGGCTGATTCGCAGTCTATAACGCCTGTCGGTTTTTTTATAAGAAAAACACGAATAGATGAATTACCACAACTATGGAATGTAGTTCGGGGAGACCTCTCTCTCATAGGTCCGCGTCCAGAATTGCCACAGTTTGTAAAAATCTATGAGAGAGAGATTCCGTTTTATGCCGTTCGCCACCTCATAAAACCGGGACTTTCTGGCTGGGCCCAGCTCTATCACCAAACACCGCCAAAATTCGAGACCTCAAACGAAGACACAAAAATGAAGCTCTCTTATGATCTCTTTTATATAAAAAATCGCTCATTGCTCCTTGATTTAAACATCGCTCTCAAAACTATCAGGGAAATTATTTCCAGGCGAGGAGTGTAACCAAAAAGAAAATTTTGCTATTGTAATTTGTATGAATTTTATATGAATAAAAAAGTAATCGTCACGGGCGGTGCCGGTTTTTTGGGTTCGACACTTGTGCCGGCGCTCCTAAAAGATGGTTATGAAGTGCATATAATAGATAATTTGCTTTCTGGCAAGAGAGAACGTGTGCCCAAAAATGCGACTTTGCATGTAATAGATATTCGAAACCCACAAACTTTGGAATCAGTATTTAATAAAATTAAAAACATCTATTGCGTTTTTCATCTCGCAGCCTTGCCTCGGGTACAATTTTCCATAGATTTTCCTCTGGAATCTCATAGCGTGAATGTAAACGGTCTACTCAATGTTTTTGAAGCATCACGAAAAGCCAAGGTTAGACGAATCGTCTATTCCGCATCGAGCTCGGCATATGGAGATCAGCCGATTATGCCTCTCGTCGAAGATATGAAATCTAATCCAAAAAGTCCTTATGCCACACAGAAATTTTATGGAGAACTTTTGGCGAGGCAATACAGTTTGCATTACGGACTTGAAACTGTGTGCTTGCGATACTTTAATATTTTTGGACCGAATTTTGATCCAAACGGCCCGTATGCCATGGCCATAGGAAAATTTTTAATAGCATGTAAAGAAGGGAAGCCCCTCACGATTACAGGTGACGGCAGTCAAACTCGTGATTGTGTATATGCGACAGATGTAGCGCGTGCCAATATTCTCGCCGCTGAAAGCAAAAAAGTAGGGAAAGCTGAAGTCATAAATATAGGCAGTGGTAAAAATATTTCTATTTTGAAAATAGCCGAAATGATTGGCGGTAAAAATGGTAAAATTGTCCATATTGCTTCTCGAGTTGAACCGCACGATACACAGGCTGATATTTCAAAGGCGAAAAAACTACTCGGCTGGGCGCCGAAAATGACTATAGAAAAGGGGATAAAGGAATTGAAACGACTCAATAATATAAAATAAAAAAACAACAGATACAATTTCTTCATTGCTCGGCACCGGGACCATTGGATTCGCTAAACATAATAGGTCCTAATTGCCTCGCAATTCAGAAACTGTATCTGTTGTTTTATATTACTAAACACCCCCTTAATGTCTTAAATACATTTTGAACACTCCCGAATAACTTCGAGGGGTGTTTTCAAATTAAGTCCTAGGTTCTTGGACTCTTGACACTAGCCCTCTGATCCTTAGAACTTAGTTCTTCACAACCTCGACGAAAGTCGAGGCCGTTTTTTGCTTTTTCATGAAAGACAGGCTAGTATAGCCCTATATTAAAATAATTTTATATGTGGAAAAAACGAATTTCGGCACTGCTTTTACTCATTCTGGCTTTCGGCATAGGATATTTTACATACGATAAAAAAGGAGAAGAGTCACAATTAAATGCATCCCGTTTCCCATATAGGCTCGGTCTTGATCTCTCCAGCGGAACCCATTTGGTTTTTCAAGCTGATACGGCTACATTGGCCGAATCGGAAATCGGCGATTCTATGTCTGCTCTAGCCCAAGTTGTGGAGAGGAGGGTTAATTTGTTTGGCGTTTCTGAACCTCTAGTTCAAGTTGAAGAGGGAGGTACGGTCGGTAATACAGAACATCGTCTGATTGTCGAGCTTCCGGGAGTGACAGATGTAAAGCAGGCTGTAGAACTGATAGGCCAGACGCCGACTTTAGACTTTCGATTGGTCAAACCCGGTGCGGAAAAAATGACAGAGGAAGAGCGCGCCACAGCTACGATCGATGACGTTTTTATGCCGACTGGATTGACTGGCCGTTATCTCAAACGTGCGACTCTGCAATTTGATCCGACGACCTATGTGCCTGTCGTGGGAATTGAATTCAATGATGAGGGAGGAGAGCTATTTGCTAAAATCACAAAGGAAAATACTGGAAAAATTCTCGGAATATTCCTAGATGGAGAACCGATTTCCACTCCAGTCATCCGCCAAGAAATTACATCAAAGCAAGCTGTTATTACGGGGGATTTCAAACTGGAAGAAGCCAAAACATTAGTTCGAAATCTCAATTACGGCGCTCTACCTGTGCCGATTTCTCTGGTTTCCACTCAAACTGTCGGCGCGACATTGGGTGAAGGGGCACTCAATGCGAGCATGCGCGCCGGAACAATAGCTTTCATCGCTGTCGCTTTATTTCTCATTTTTTGGTACAGAGTGCCGGGGATTATAGCCACTGTCGCTCTGGCTATATACATCGCTCTCAATTTGGCGCTTTTCAAACTGATACCGGTAACTCTCACTTCCGCAGGCATTGCGGGTTTCATTTTGTCTCTAGGTATGGCAGTGGATGCGAATATTCTTATTTTTGAAAGAATGAAAGAAGAATTGCGCCGAGGACTGGCTTTAGCCGACGCAATTAAAGAGGGTTTCCATCGCGCCTGGCTTTCCATTCGTGATTCAAATTCTTCTTCTATAATCACGGCTATTATCCTGTATTATTTTGCTTCAACACCTGTTATAAAAGGCTTTGCTTTGGTTTTCGGCCTCGGTGTCATTGTTTCTATGTTTACAGCTATCACCGCCTCGCGCACTCTCCTCATGGCTGTCGGTGCCAGAAGGGAAGGCAGACTCGCCAGATTTTTCTTCAGTTCAGGCATGAGTTCAGGTATAAATAAGTCATAATAAAAACATAATAAAAATCTGCCATGTTCATCGTACGGCACAGAAAATTCTTTTACTCTCTCTCAGCCATACTCGTTGTTTTGTCTCTGGTGGCTTTATTCGTCTGGGGTCTCAAACCCGGCATTGACTTCAAAGGCGGTTCTATCATAGAAGTAGAATATCCCGCTTCCGCCCGGCCTCTCATAGATCAAATAAAAATAAATCTGGACGCTCTGAATTTGGGTGAATATTCTCTACGTGAGACAGCTGATACAGGTTTTATCATCAGAACATCATAACTGTCTCCCCAAA
>JBBTTY010000018.1:0-6484 GCA_038063975.1 Patescibacteria group bacterium
TGTTTGAAGAAATAATATCTCTCGAAAATCTTTTTCGCGCGTGGAGGAAATTTCGTCGAGGAAAAACAAAGAAAAGAGATATCATGCAGTTTGAGTTTAACCTAGAAGATAATCTTTTTAAACTACGCAAAGAACTTTTGTCGGATTCATATAAATCTGATCCGTATGTTTCATTTTATGTCAAAGATCCAAAACTTCGGCATATACACAAAGCGAGCGTGCGTGACAGAGTTCTCCACCAGGCGATATTTCGGGTGCTTTACCCGCTTTTCAACAAACATTTCATCCACGATTCCTATTCATCTAGGAATCTCAAAGGTACTCATGCGGGAAATAACCGAGCGGAAGCGTTTCTGGTCAAATCTACTTCAAATTGGACGAGACAGTGCCATGTCTTCAAATGTGACGTCAGAAAGTTTTTTGATTCTATAGATCATGAAATGCTTTTTTCGCTTATAAAAAAGAAAATAGAAGATGAAAAAACTTTAAAACTCATTCAAATAATACTTCGAAGTTTTGAAAAGCATATTTGTACTGGTTTACCGTTGGGAAATGTAACAAGCCAGCTTTTTTCAAATGTGTATATGAACGAGTTTGACCAGTTCGTAAAACACGAGCTTAAGGCCAAATGGTATGCGAGATATTGTGATGATTTTGTTATTGTTGATCGAAGCAGAGTTGTGCTTGAAGGTTATATTTCAAAGATACGACAATTTCTTTTTGATAAACTACTTCTTGATCTTCACCCAAACAAAATCTCTTTACGCAAAGCCAGGCAAGGAATAGACTTTCTTGGATATGTTGTATTGCCTCATAGGAAAGTTTTGAGGATAAAAACTCTAAAGAGACTCTTGAGGAGAGTTGAAAAAAGCAAGAAACTTCTCAAATCAGGGGTTATATCCCAAAGTACGTCTGATTCTATAATCGCATCTTATAAAGGAGTTTTAAGTCACGGTAAGAATAGTAAAATTGAACTAAAAATAGACGAGATTATCGAAACAAAAACATGACTAAAACATGTTAGAATAGACGAATGATTCATTTTGATAAGGTGACCAAAGTATATGCCGATGATTTTGTGGCCCTAGACGATGTCAATTTCCGAATTGAGCCAAAAGAGTTTGTTTCTATAGTGGGTCATTCTGGCGCTGGTAAAACCACTATCGTGAAAATGATTTTGGCGGAAGAAAAGCCCACGAAAGGCAAGGTTTTGTTTGATAAAATAGACGTTCACAAACTGCGTAGTGGCAAAGTGCCACAGTATCGCCGCCGAATAGGGACGGTGTTTCAGGATTATCGTTTGATACCGGGGAAGACGGTGTTTGAAAACATTGCTTTTGCTATGGAGGCGGCGGGCAGAACTGATGAAGAAATTGCCTCTGATGTTCCTCATGTTCTCGATCTGGTAGACCTCAGCAAAAAAATTTGGCACTTTCCCCACGAACTTTCCGGTGGTGAAAAACAGAGAGTGGCCATAGCCCGGGCCATAGTCAATCAGCCAGACGTTATCATCGCCGATGAGCCTACGGGCAATCTCGATCCACTCAATACACACGAAATCGTCCAAATTTTCAAAAAAATAAACGATCTCGGTACCACCGTTGTTCTCACTACTCACAATAAAGGTGTCATTGATTCTGTGGGCTCGCGTGTTATTACTCTGGAAAATGGCAAAATCGTACGTGATGACAAAGAAGGTAAATATATTATTTAAAAAACATTTCTTTCACGTTTTTGATATACTATATATATGTTATGGATCGCCACAAAACGTGTTTTTAAATCAGGTTTCGTTTCATTTTGGCGAAACGGCTTTGTGTCGCTCTCTTCTATTCTGATTATCACCCTTACTCTGTTTACCCTAGGCGGCATTATCTTTGCCGGAGCTCTGCTTAATTATTCACTGGAAGAAATAAAGTCAAAAGTAGACATAAATGTTTATTTTGTGACAAAAGCCTCTGAAAACGACATTTTAGGCTTGCAAAACAAACTCAAATCTCTGCCGGAAGTAGCCAACGTGGAATATATCTCGCGAGAAGACACCCTGACTAATTTTAAAGAGCGCCACGTCAATGATGAAATCACTCTCCAAGCTCTGGACGAATTAGGCGATAATCCTCTAGGCGCCATTTTAAACATTCGTGCCAGAGAAACTTCCCAATATGAAGGCATAACTAAATTTCTAGAAGGGGAATCAGGCGAGGCCGGAACATTCATCGATAAAATAAATTATTATCAAAACAAAACAGCCATAGATACTCTGTCAAAAATCATAGACGGAGGCACCACTATCGCTCTCTCCGTCACATTGGTGCTCGCTATTATTTCCATTCTCATCGCTTTCAATACTATACGTCTGGTCATATATATCGCCCGCGAAGAAATTTCCGTCATGAGACTGGTTGGCGCGGGCAATACTTTCATCCGCGGTCCATTTATCGTTGTTGGCCTCTTATACGGTTTTGTCTCTGGAATAATCACCTTGCTTATCTTTTATCCCGTTACATTTTGGATCTCTGACATCACCGAAACTTTTTTCAGCGGTTTCAGCCTCTTTGACTACTATACTTCTAATATTCTTGGACTTATTGGTCTTATCGTAGGAGGAGGACTCGTTCTTGGAGCTCTGTCTAGTTTTTTGGCCGTGCGCAAATATTTACGGATCTGATTTAGGCCTACAAATAAACTCTGATAGGTAAACTCTGATAGGCTATGAAAAAAATTCTGATTGTTTTAATTGTCACCATTGCCGGTTTGGCCGTGATCTCTTCATTTAAAACGGATAACCAAATATATCAATCCGTTTACAAAGAGAATTACAAAGAAAACTACAGGAAAAAAGTTAAAATTCTATTTGTGGGAGATCTGATGTTTGACCGAACTATACGCATTATTGCCGAAGAAAAAGGCTACGATTATCTCTTTTCATGTGCGAATAATTACTTGCGTGAGTTTGATTTCGTCATAGCCAATTTAGAAGGACCGATTACGAATGAAAGTTCCATATCTCGAAATACAAAACCAGGAGAAGCTAGCAATACAACTTTTACATTTGATATCAGTGTTGCCAAAACTTTGGCTTCAAATAATATAAAAATGGTCAATCTCGGCAACAATCACATTCTCGATTTTGGAGAGATTGGTAGAGATAGCACTATCAGAGAATTGAGCTTGGCGGGTGTTATGTATTTTGGATCACCCGGCAATACAATTATGGCGACAACAAGCCTTCGTGGATATACATTGACAATCATAAACTTCAATCAATTTTCAGGCGAAAATAATGCCAAAAAGACAATAGAAGCCGTCTGGCAGGCCAAAAGGACCGCTGATCTAGTCGTAGTCTATTCTCATTGGGGAGATGAATATTTGCCTGCCACGGAATATGAAAAAGCCCTGGCTCATTCATTTATAGACGCCGGGGCGGATCTAGTCATAGGCTCTCACCCTCATGTTATTCAGGAACGTGAAATATATAAAGACAAAAGTATTTACTACTCTCTCGGCAATTTTATATTCGATCAATATTTTACAGATGAAGTGAAAACGGGCGCTGGGGTGGAAGTGTTATTTGATGATCAAACACTTTCCGAAAAAGAAGTTCGTTTTGATATACGTCGTGATGGCAGGACTTGCCTTGCGGAAAACTAAAACAAGAAACTAAAATATAAAAACTAAAAAACGATTGATTTCACAAAGAGAGCCAAATCCATTTTCGCGCCGGAGGCGTTTTTGTGGCCACCGGCATCGAGCAGTTTGGCTAACTCCAAAGCGTTAGGGTTTTGCCCATCGAGCGATCGAAAGCTCACGTGTACTTCCGGACCGTCTATGGTAAATAAACCTACCGCTTGACCGTGTTTCGTGGCTAATATATTGCCACTCTCTGATTTATTGCTGGTTATATTGTAAAAGGGGACGGTATAGATACCGATACGGACTATTATCGGATCGGTTGTTTTTACTCCGTGTTCTATGATCATATCTGTAAAACGGCTTATGACAGAGCCTTCTTTTTCTATAATATCAAGTGGTTTATCAAGCAGTTTTAACACCTCATCGGGTCTATTTATGATCATATATAGAAAATTACTGACGTCTTTTGTTTTTTGGCCGTATTTCCATATCCATAGATCTCTGTCTTCAACGAGTTCTATGAGTTCAGGTTTTTTTTCTCCTGGGAAAAAATAATCCCAAGCGAGCGATGCTCCTGATTTTTTATTATCAAAAATAAATGTAAAATTTTTGTTTTTATCCGCCAGTTCTCGATTTTCTTCTTCTGCACTAACATGGTGATCAATCGATGTTACAGCCAAGCCTCTCTCGAGAAATTGCTCGACACCGAGAACGCAATCTACGGTATAAATCTGATCACCAGTTTTGACTTTTTTGAGTATGGGTTCTAATTCTTCGGTTTTAAAACCATGGCTTAGAGGAAAAAGCAAAGCATCGGGAAATTTTTTTAGAACCACGGCGGCGGCGGTTGTGCCGTCGGTGCAGTCTTTGTGATATATAGCTATGGTTTTCATAAATGGCCTAATAAAGCGATTATATCACAAATTTTTTAAAGAAAAGAATAAATTTTTTTGTACTTTTCTTTCAAATATTGATTAAAGTATGAACTAGACAAATTTTCTCCTGTTACTATTTTTGCCAAATCCTTTGCTTTATATGTCTTGCCTCTCTCATGGATGTTTTTACGAAGCCAGGCATTAATATCGTCGAATTTACCCTTTGAGATTTTTTGATCCATATCAGGCATATCTCTCTGCATGGCAGCATAAAATTGAGCAGAATATAAATTGCCGAAACTGTATGTTGGAAAATAGCCGATACTGCCGGTTGACCAATGAACATCTTGGAGTACTCCTAGAGTATCATTGGGAACATCAATACCTAGATATTTTTTCATTTTTGATTTCCATATTTTCGGCAAATTCTCGAGTTTGATTGTTCCCTCAATCATATCTTTCTCTATTTCAAATCTGATGATGATATGCAGATTGTATGTTACTTCATCCGCTTCTGTGCGTATAAAAGAAGGATTGACTCGATTTATAATTTTATAAAATTCATCTATTGGCAGTTTTTTGAAAGGCAGGAGAAATTTTTTTTGCAGTTTTGGATAAAAGTATTTCCAGAAAGGTTTGCTTTTGCCTATGATGTTCTCCCACATCCTCGATTGCGATTCGTGGATGCCGAGAGAGACCGATTCGCCGAGAGGTGTGCCGAAATGCAGAGCGGGCAAGCCCTGCTCATATAATCCGTGGCCGGTTTCGTGGATGGTAGAGCCTAATGAATGTAGAAGATCGTCTTTTTTGTATCGAGTGGTGAGACGTATATCATGAGGGTGTAAACCGGAAGTAAAAGGGTGGGTACTCTCGTCTATTCTGCCTCGAGAAAAATCGAAACCTATACTTTTGGCTATATATTCGTTGAATTTCTTTTGGGCGTCGAGAGGGAAGTCACCCATTATACTCTCGGCATTTATTTTTACTTTTGAATTTCTGATTTTTTTAAGAAAAGGAATGAGAAAAGCTTTGAAATCCGTGAATATTTTTGTCGCATCTCTGGCGGTCATGCCTGGTTCATAAACATCGAGCAGAGCATCATAAGGAGATTCTCTGTAGCCCACATATTCTGCTTCCTGCCTCTTTAATTTAATGATTTTTTGTAGCCATGGCAAAAACATTTTAAAATTATTTTCTTCTCTAGCTTTAGCCCAAATGCCTTGAGCTTTTGAACACGTTTCTGAAAGTTCACGGACAAATCTCTCGGGCAGTTTTTTCTCCCGCTCATAACTTCTCCACGTTTCAGATACAATGACGGCGAGAGAACCCCCTATTTTCTTGGCTTTGAGAGCTTTGACCAGATTGCTGAGCAATTGATCAGAATCAATAGCCATAAATTTGTTGTGAACAATAACACTCAAATATGAAATAGAAGCGGCTCTGGCATCCGCTCCACGTGGTGGCATGTTTACTTCTTGGTCCCAAGAGAGCAGTTGTAAAATATTAGCGAGATGAGAGATTTCCACCAATCTTTTTTTTAGTTCGGTTATATGATTTTTCATATTTATAGTTTTTTGATTTGCTCGATTATTTCGGGAAATTCTTCTTGTCTGAAGTGGCCACGGTCTTTGAATATTTGAGTATGGGCTTTCGGCAGGTCTTTTTGATAGCTTTTCATATTTGAAAAGGGAACCACTTGATCATCTTGGCTATAATAGAGAAATATTTCGCCACCTTGTTTTTCGAATTGTTTGAGCTTTTTTGGCAGAACAAAATCAGCCACAGAATGTTCAAATTTCTCACTATGGGGAGCGGTCACGAGCATCGTAGCTCTAATTTTTTTTGGAAATTTATTTTCCGAGAGATATTTTGCCAAAAATATTCCGCCGAGAGAATGACCTATGAAAATAACACCATTTTCTATAAAAGGCACGATTTTATCAAACCAAATTTTCCATTCTATATATTTTGCATTG
>JBBTTY010000019.1:0-7286 GCA_038063975.1 Patescibacteria group bacterium
AAAGGCAAAGCGACGACCACCGGATACCACGCGAGCTACACGGCGTATATTGAGCATCACACTGTCATATTCAGGCTTCGCACGAGGAGTGCGACTATCTCCTTTACGACCACCACGTCCTCCTCTACCTCCACTTCGCAGTCCGCGAGAATCTCTCTCGTCTCGAGCCACCTTTGGTGCATCTGCAACAGCGGGAACTTCTGTGGCAACGATTTCCGCAGGTACAGGAATAATTACTCCATGTACGATTGGAATTTCCCTCTCCTCTATTTTATTTTCTTTTTCGGTATTCATGCTGTTTATTCTATTTGTAAATTTAGAATTTCAAACCACCATCGCGTGCGCCTTCTGCCAGGGCTTTGACTCGCCCTCGGTAGCCGAAACCGCCACGATCAAATACAACTGATTTTATTTTCATAGCCAGAGCTTTTTCGGCAATCGTTTTGCCTACCTTCGTTGCCATATCTACTTTCTTTGCGTTAGTTTTGCCAGCTTTGATTTTCCTTCCCTTTGTACCCTTTCCTTCGAGAGACGAAGCAGAAATAAGCGTTCGTGCATTTTCATCGTCTATGAGCTGAACATACATATATTTATTTGACCGAAAGACGGAGAGACGAGGTATTTTCGCCGTGCCGAAAATACGTGTGCGGATTTTCACGTGTCTTCGATCTCTCTTTTGTTTTTTAATATTTTTGCTCATATATTTTTGCTCGATCTAAACTTCGACTATATTGATTAGGCTGCTTTTTTGCCTTGCTTTCTGCGGATAACTTCGCCTTCGTATCGGATACCTTTACCCTTGTAAGGTTCCGGCTTTTTTAAGGCTCTCACTTTTGAAGCAAAGCCGCCTACAGACTCGTTTGAAACTCCTGTTATGGTGATAATATTTTTATCAGCTGTTACTTTTAGATCTTTCGGAATTTCAATCGAAACTGGATGAGAGAAACCGAGGGCCATTTCCAGCTTGTCGCCCTTTACATCCGATTTAAAACCTATGCCTTCGACAATGAGCCTTTTTGTAAAGCCGATATTTACGCCTTTTATCATATTTTTCAAATGTGAAGCATATGTACCCCAGAGCATATAATTTTCTGGTCGATGAAGTATGACTAGAACCGTATTATTCTCTGTTTTAAATTCAATGCCGGGTTTAAAAGTGCGGGACAGCTCACCAAGAGGACCTCTCACGGATACATGAACACCGTCAACTTTTACTTCAGTTTTTTCAGGGATTATTATTGGTTTTTTTGCGACGCGCGACATGGTTTTTTGGTTTAAAAATAAGAAAAATTACCAAATTGTGAAGAGGACCTCGCCACCGACCTTTTGTTTTCGCGCTTCATCATCCGAAATAATGCCTTTTGGCGTGGAAATAAACATCGAACCGTAACCCTGGACGATGCGATGGATATCGGAATAACCACGGTAGAGGCGTTTGCTAGGCTTTGAGAGGCGCTTCACATCAGTTATACGCGCTTTGCCATTTACATAAATGAGACCGACTTCAAGAGTTTTTTTGATGG
The DNA here is from genome assembly GCA_038063975.1 of Patescibacteria group bacterium. GTDB lineage: Bacteria > Patescibacteriota > Minisyncoccia > Phycocordibacterales > UBA6065 > UBA6065. The sequence goes on from JBBTTY010000019.1 coordinate 1,524, forward strand.
ACTTCCCTTTCTTTACCCCCGGCTTTACATATCCTTTGCGAGCCAGAGCATCAACAACGGAAGAGGTGAAATTAGAAAGAGGAACGGAGACAACTTCCAACTTGGCGTTGCTTCCGTTTTTTAGTGTAGTTATTAAATTTGATATTGGATCTCTCATGTTTTTTAGCGTCTAGTCCTCGGCTGTTACTTATATTATCCCCCGAGTCCTACTGCCTAAATTAATATTCTTTTATTTTACCAGCTTTTACCAAGATGATTTTTTTATGCCTGGAATCATGCCGTCGTTGGCAAGCTCTCTGAAACAGATTCTGCAGAGCCCGAACGAGCGCATAAAACCATTTTTCCTGCCACAACGGAAGCAACGTCGAACGATTCTCGAAGAGAACTTCGGTTTCTTGTTTGCCCGCGCTACGACTGAAGTTTTGGCCATAATACTCTCTCTGAAAAAAATAAAGCCTCGAAAAAGCTTTGTTTCGCCATACTAGCAAAGGTTTTTAGCCATGTCAAACGCTTGACAGAACTAGGTGACTTGCTACCATAGGAGTACAAATGGCCACTAGGCCTGCTGAGGAGCCCCCGCAAGGGGGCTCCGTTCGTTTCCTATCCCAAAAGCGAAATCAACTTTCCTTTTATAATGGCAAACTGATATCCAGACAATTTGCGCACATACCTTCTAAATCTCTTGACACTTAGAAGCCTTATTTGGGAAAGCATGAGAGAAAAGCATTTTCCATCATAAAATATCACGTGATGAAAAATATCATTTTTTACTGCAGTAGTCATAGGTATAACCCACGCTATTCTCTTATTAAATTTTCTCACCACCAGAACCGGTCTTTCAAATAATTCATTCTTGCCGTCTTCTTCGTCACCAATATTTAATCCGATTGAACACCACCATATCTCCCTCTCACGAAAAATAAGTTCCCCAGCAGCTTTTATTTCAAGTTGTTTCTTTTCTTTATTCCACCTATCAAAATCTTTTTGCATGAAAGTATCCTATCAGGCCCTGATAAAGAAAATATGAATTTTTTATGAAGAAAATATAAAAAAACAATCCCCTTGCATTCGTGCGAGGGGATTGGAAGGTCTAAAGCCAAGGTTCCAAGCACCAGTGCTTAGAATCAAAGGTCTCAGTTCTAACTTGCGGAAACAGCTGCCGGACTGTAGTCGTGCCAAACGACGTCAAGCCAGTTGTAGTCCCAACACCACCTGCCGCCGTGCCAATAGAGGTAACGGACACAAGAGCCGCTGTTAGCGTGGCAGTAGATCGTGCCCCAGAAGAAAATTGCTTTATCCTTCCACTTCACGGGAATGAAGTGTGGATTGGCGAGATAAAACTCCAACAACTGGGCTCCGTAAACGGGGACGTTACCGAGCTTCTTGCGAAGTTTGTTGCCCTCGATTACTTTGCTGTTCTTCTGGTCAAGGTCGAGATAAAGCGCAATCTTTGCGGGGTTGAATTCCATGAATCCTTTGACCCGTCTCAGCAACTGTTCGTTGTCTGGCAAGATCGTCCAGCCGTCGGGAATGAGAGGAAGCTTGTCGAAATCCACCACATACTTGAGGATTTTCACTTCGGCGCAACCAAGGAGGACTTCACGGAAAAGTCCGAGATTGTTCCCCAAGGTCATCTTGTGGATTAGGTCCGAAGTCCATTCGCCATTTTCAGGGCGATTCATAGCCATTTCAAGTGCGTGACTATTGCCACCACTGAGGACAAACTTGTCAGTTTTCATGACCTGTTTTTCTCCTAGTTTTGCAACTTGTACACCAGTACGTGTTGCGGTTTTATCCGGCGAACCCCGAGTAATTCAAGGTTCTATTCACTAAATATTAAATCACAATTATCAATTTTATGCAAAAGAAACAAAAAAGCGAAAGGAAGTCTACGAGCGAAGACTTTCGGAGGACGTGAAGACGTCCGAGAACGAGACGTCTGGCCAGTAGGCCGGAACGTCGTGCTGAGCGAGTAAACTTCCTTTCGCTTTTTTGTTTCTAAACTTTCTTTATAGGAAATCCCAATAATTCCAAGAATTTTTTTGTCTCTTCTTTTTTCTTTACGTTCGTTACAACAGTAACACCTAAACCGAAGACATCTTTGAGTTCTTCATCGGAAGTTTCCGGAAAGATTGAGTGCTCGCGTACACCTATAGAATATCCGCCCATACCATCTACTGATGTGGCTGGCAGTCCGCGGAAGTCTTTTGTCCTAGGCAGGGCAATGTTGACCAGTTTTTCCAAAAAGTTCCACATGGTGTTACCGCGCAGAGTTACTTGATAGCCCATAGGATCTCCTTCCCTGCTCTTGAAGCCTGCAATAGATTTCTTTGCACCGCGCAGAACTGGTTTCTGACCGGTTATTTTGGCTATACGGTCACCTGCGAGCTCAACTTTTTTCTTATCCTTGAAAGAACCAATACCTGCCGCTACCACAACCTTCAAAATTTTTGGGGCTTGCATGACATTTGTATAGCCGAAGTCATTTTTCATGACCTCAAACGCTTGATGCTGTTTTTCTTTTAGGGTTTTCATGGGATTTGTCATAAAATTTGTATCAGAAATTATTTTTTGGCGACTAGTTTTACATTTGACGCATGGAGAGGCATCTCTTTTTCTATAATCTGGCCTTTTGCTCCTTGTTTTTTTGGCTTAGAGTGACGTTTTGATTTGTTTATGCCGGCGATAATTACTTTATTGTCTTTGGGTATGGCCAGAACGACTTCACCTGATTGACCTTTGTCTTTACCGGCTATGATTATCACCTTGTCTCCTTTTTTTATGTGCATATATTTGATTTAAACAATTTCAGCAGCATAGCTTGCGATAGTTTTAAAGCCTTTTTCAGCGATTTCTCTGGGAATCGGACCGAAAACTCGACCGGCCAGAGGCTCTGTTTTGCCTTTTTCAAGTATGACCACTGCATTCTCATCAAAACGAATATACGATCCGTCAGAGCGTTTTGTGGCGTTCACTGAACGGACAACCACGGCATGGAGGACATCTTTTTTCTTTACGGCTTTTCGAGGTTCTGCTTTTTGAACTGACAAAACGACAATGTCGCCTATATAAGCATATCTTTTGGCCGCACTACCGAGCACTTTGAAAATACGGCCTATTTTGGCTCCTGAATTGTCCGCTATTTTTACTATTGATCGTGGCTGTAACATGGTGATTTGATGATTACAATTTAATTTATTTGACTCTGAAGTGCTTGTCTTTCGAAATCGGCGCGCATTCGATGATCGTGACAGTCTCACCTTCTTTTTTGGTATTGCCTGCATCATGGGCTTTGTACTTTTTCGAGATTTTCATGAATCTCTCATACTTTGGCACTTTGACAAAACGGTTTACACGGACTACCACAGTATCTTTCATCTTTGTGGAAACAACGATACCTGAAAGTACCGCACCTCTGTTTAATGGTGCATTTTTCAATTTTATTTCTGATTTTTTATTAAATATAGACATATATTTTTTGAAATTTTTGAAATTATAGAAGTTCGCGGGAAATAATCATTGATTTGATAGGCAATTTTGTGCCGGCCTTGCGTAGAGCTTCATGGGCTATCAATTTATCCACACCATCAACTTCAAATATCACCCGACCAGGCTTTACAGGAGCACAATAACCGACGAGGTCTCCTTTGCCTTTGCCGAGTTTTACTTCAGCTGGTTTTTGAGTATACGGCATATCCGGAAAAATACGTATCCAGAGCTTGCCATTCTTACCGATTTCGCGGGAGAGTACTTTGCGGGCTGATTCTATCTGTTCTGATCTGATGCGAGCAGCCGATATCGCCTTGATTCCAAAAGATCCGAAAGCTAGGGTCGTGCCGCGCGTCTCAAAGCCCACTTTGGAAGGGTTTTTCCTCATAACATGCCACTTTCTGTATTTAACTTTTTTTGGGACTAGCATAATGTTTTTTAAGCGTTCTTTTTATTATTGAAAACTTCGCCTTTGTATATCCAAACTTTTATACCTATGTCGCCATACGTCATGTGCGCTTTCTCGCGAGCAAAATCTATGTCAGCGCGAAATGTCTGGAGAGGAACTTGGCCTTTCTTCATATCTTCGACGCGAGCCATTTCAGCGCCACCGAGACGACCACCGAGAAAGACCCGCACTCCTTTTACATCGCGATTGGCCATCACTTTTTCTATAGTCTGCTTCATCACTCTACGGAAAGGTAGACGTTTTTCTAAACTTTCGGCAATCATATATGCAACGATAGCGGCATTTGATTCTGGAGAACGGATTTCTTCTATATCAATTTTAAGCTCCTGATTTTTCAGAAATTTTGAGCCATTTTTCTGCATAAAATCGAGGATTTCTGCGCGTAATTTTACTGCTCCTTCGCCTTGTCGCCCGATGAGAATACCTGGGCGCGAAGTGCGAATAACGATACGAATAGCTTTTTCGTTGCGCTCAATACCAATATCAGAAACATACATACCGCGGAATTTCTTTGAGAAATATTCGCGCAAGAGGACATCCGATTTTAGAAATTCCTGATATTTGCCACGCGGAGCAAACCAGCGAGACTTCCAATCCCTGATGATTCCCAATCTATGAGCATATGGATGTACGGTGTGTGACATGTTATTTTTTGATTGCTGGAGCTTTTGCTACTTTTATTTTTGTGTTTTTTGTATCCAAAACAAGTTTTACATGACTGGTTTTCTTTCTGATAGCGAAACCAGTGCCTCGAGCGCCAGGTATCATGCGCTTCATAGTGAGACCTTGATTGACACTGCATTCTTTTACATAAAACCCGTCTGTGGAAACGCCACGATCTTTTGCATTGGCTAGAGCGGATTGAATGAGTTTTACCAATGGATCTGAAGCTCGTTTGGTTGTGACAGAGAGCATATTCAAAGCTTGAGTTACTGTTTTTCCCTTGATCAAAGAAGCCACAAGACGGACTTTGCGTGGAGATTGACGATAATTTGTGAGAGATGCGGTGATCATATCAAGTTTATTAATTGTTATTTAGCGGCGACAGCCTTTTTTTCAACAACTGCTGTTTTTGCAGATTGAGCGGCAGCAATTTCACCTTCTTTTTTCTTCTGTTCGAGTTCTTTTTGCATTTTACCACCATGTTTGGTGAATTTACGGGTCAAAGAAAATTCGCCGAGTCTGTGTCCCACCATGTCTTCGGACACCAAAACCTCGACGAATTCACGACCATTATGTACCCCAAATTTAAAGCCCACCATTTCCGGCGAAATGTGGCATGCGCGGATCCACGTTTTAATAACCCCGGTTTCTTGTGGTTTCTTGCCGGCGATCTTTGAAAGCACTCGCTCGTCTACGTATGGTCCTTTTGATAGGGATCGGGTCATTTAAATAATTTGCAAATATAAACGGACTCGGGTGGCTAGGCTATGGTCAGTATCAAATAATTTCTCATGATACGACCCTTTTAGAAAATAAAAACTAGGTTTTGGCCTAGAATCTACGATCAGTGCCTACTTACGAGTGGTTTTGATATATTAGCAGAAGTCCGAGAGAAGTCAATCTCAACGCAAAACAGCAGGTACGAAATCACACCTTGCTCGGCACGACGTTCTGGCCTACTGGCCAGCCGTCTCGTTCTCAGACGCCTTCGCGTCTTCCGAAAGTCCTCGCTCGGTGTGATTTCGTACCTGCTGTTTTTTATTTTATATCTAACCTATCTCAAAACCTGAAGTAATTTCATAATTGAATTGGCCCGGACCCCAAAATTTGCACACTAACCTTGTATAATTAGAAGCTAATAT
>JBBTTY010000020.1:0-654 GCA_038063975.1 Patescibacteria group bacterium
ATTTTTCCCATATATACCAATTATATGAGTTGCATTTCAAACAAGAATTTTCAAGGTTAGATTGTTCTTTGAAGTATCTCGGTCGCTCTAGCGATCTGGTATGTGCCTTTCGGCCCTTCATAGATTCCTGTCAGAAAACCGTCAGAGAAAAGGGTTACAAAAATGAATAATGCAATTAATGCAATTGTTGGGTGCCATGTGTGTGTCGTTAAGTTCATTCCGGCGACCGATGGTCGGAATTTGCCCGGGGAAGTTGTATGCGGTAGCGATATCGCGTATTTCATGTTCACATCGAGCCACGACGTCGTCATCAATGACGACAATGTGCCGTGTTTCGGACCCGGTAAGGCGAGCTTCCTCAAAGTCGGTGACGAGATTGTCGCCGAGGTCGCCGAGGTCAGGCGTGGTCACTTTGTGATCACAAACTGGACTCATATCAAGGACTGGAACAACGCCTTGAATGAGATCAAGGCGAGAAAGGAAGAGTTGGTCAAGCCGAAGCCGGCACCGGCACTTCCCATGCCGATTCTGGAAGTTGCCCAAGTCCACGCCGCCGTGGACAAGCAAAACCAGACCAACGGGCGGGATCGGCGGCCGGTTTTCAAGCCGACGAAGAAGGTGGTGAAGACACTGGCGGAGAGGTCCGATGCGGTC
>JBBTTY010000020.1:664-11770 GCA_038063975.1 Patescibacteria group bacterium
AACCTGCCATCTTCCGACGGCGAACTCGACCTCGAGCGGGCGGTTACCGGAGGGTACAAGCTCGATACGGGTGCCAACACTGGCTCGGTAAGTGCCGATGTCAGTATGGCTCCCGCACCGGTCCAAAAGACCCAAGTGCAAAACATTGTCGAGTAAAATCGACAAAGCGGGGCGTAGAGTACGCAAGTACTCTACGCCCCTTTAGTTTGCTTATTTAATTTTTACCTGTATAGTTTTAATAAACCCACGAAAAATTATGAACAGGAACACGGTTCTTTCATTTGTCGATCAGGCCTCCGGTCTCATCGAAAAAGAGCTTGGTAAAATAGAGGTTCGTTTTGGGGAAATTCCGAGTATTAATGTTGGTGAAATAGCAGGAATCGCCATAGATTTTTTGCAGAAAAATAAGGTGCCTGTTATTGGTTATCACACCCGTGGTGCATTCATCGTTTTAGATCACCCATCTAAAGAAGGATCTACCATAAAAATAACGCTTCTGGAAACAATTTCTATTCCAGAAAAACAAGCAATACTTATAGATGCCATTAGGGGATTTATAAGTGTCAATGGAATTTCTCCAAACCAGAATGTGAAAATCAATATAGAATTTCTCTATGATGAGTCACAAATTACCGACTAACAAGCGTTCTCCTCACGGTGGCGCTTTTTTTATTATCCTGTTTTATTGTCCTGTAATTATACAAACTACTGCTCCCTTGAACTTTCTTTTTTTTGATATAGCTCGCAGGAGTCCAGCAAAACCCAGTACACCATTCGGGCTAGCTTTTATTTTAGTTTTTTCTGCGAGTAATTTTAGTGCTTCTTTAATTTCATCATTTGAAACAACCCAGCCTGAACCATCGGTTTTTTTTAAGGCATTTATTAAAGCATCTTTACGATGAACCACTTTGTCTACTATTGCATCAGCTATTAATATTTCAGATTTTCTCCTTTCTGTATCAAAAACACGAGCGATGGGTGAATTTTCCACCGGTTGAACTATATGTACTGCCACACCTATTTTATTTTCCGCAAAATATTCAGCTAGTGCTTGTGCCGTTGTACCTGAAGAAGTGGCTACAAAAACATCAGAAATATTTGGCGTATTTGTTATTATTTCTTTCGCAAAATTTCTATAACCTACGAGAGCCGTCGGGTCTGTAGATTGCCGCAGACTTTCTCTTTTGCTTTGAAATAGAGATTGCAAGGGACGCAAACTTTCCGTAACAGTTATATTTTTGTCACGAATTTCGCCGAACAATTTTTTCTTTTTTTTCTGATTCATATGCTCGCCTATGAAAATGGAGAGCGAAAGACAATCGCCTGCTATATTTTTCTTTTGGTTGTTTCTCTCTTGGATATATCGCACGGCGGCCAAAGCGGCGTTGCCGGACGAAGATATGGCGAAATGAGTTACACCTTTGGAGACTTTGACATCAATCATGGCGGGAATAGACCGACCTTTGTGCGAACCGTATGGGTGTAGATCTTCGCGTTTGAAATAGAGATCGGAAACGCCTAATATTTTTGCTAATTCAGAATGTTTTGTTTGAGGAGTTATCATCAGTATTGTTTTGTTGTCTGTTTGTTGTCCAGTTTTTGTATATTAGCCGATTTCCAGTATTATATCTATATAATCATTTTCTATATGAAATGCATTTGCCCAGAATGTAAAAATCCCATTGATGTTTCAAAGCATCCGAGAATAGCGATGGACTATGTCATTGAATGCGATGTTTGCGGCATTTTACTTGAAGTGAGGTCTATTTTGAATGGAATTGTGGAGACGGAAATCATAGATGAAGGAAAGTAAAAGAGTGGCAGGATACAACATTCTCGAAAACACTACATCGCCAACTTCCTTACTGTTTCTTCTATCATTCCTCGCCAGCCATGAGAACCGAGGAAAACGATGACGTCACCAGTACTTCTATTTTCAATTATAGTCTTCACCAATTCCTCATCATCATTTATATACAGAACATTTTTCTGGCTTTTTCCAATGATGTGCGCCAAATCTTCCCCCTCAAATATTTTCTCGGGATTTTTCTGATCGATTTTCAATTTCGTCAGGCGAGGAATTATCACCTGATCTGCTTTTTTGAAGGCATTTTTATATTGAGGTTTTGATTTCGATGTTCTATTTCCTGAATTGGGCTCATAGACAGCAATTATTTTGCCGGAATATATATTGCCCAAAGTCTCCAAAACAAATCTGGCTTTTTCTGGACTATGGGCTATATCGTCTATGACGGTGACTTTGTTTTCATATCTCTTTTCCAACCGGCGCTTCAGGCCATGAAATTCTTTTATGGCGTCGATTATGTCTCCAGGCGATATGCCTATTTCGTGAGCCATGGCAAAAGAGCCTGTTATATTTTCCGCATTATAAGATCCGAATAGGGGACTTTCTATTTTGTATGTCTTGTCATGACATAAAATATCAAACATAATACCTGTTGTTGTTTGTACGATGTTTTCATAACTGTAAAGATTTTCTTTTCCGGTGGTATTTTTTTTGCCGTAGGAAATTATTTTTTCTTTAGATAGTTCTGATTTTGATACCAGATTTTTTACTTGAAGTGAATCAGAGCAATATACAATCGTGCCATTTTGGGGAATTAAAGACATGAGTTCTCGGAAGGCGTCAATGTAACTTTTTTCCGTAGGATATAAATCGGCGTGATCCCATTTCACAGATGTGAGGAGTAAGTGGGTTGGCTTGTAATGAAAGAATTTGGCATGTTTATCCCATTTTGATGTTGAGTATTCATCACCTTCGACGATGGACCAATTACTTGAATCGATTACGGCAGCGGGCGAGCCGTCTCGGGCGAGCCCACCAAACATATATGAAGGTTTGAGACCGGCACACTTAAAAATATGCGAGAGCAAAGCACTCGATGTCGTCTTACCATAAGTTCCGGCACAGACTATTGAATGTGACTTTATCAAATATTCACCAATTGCTTCTGGATATGATTTAAAAGGAATTTTATTTTTTTCTACATATAAAAATTCCGGATTTTGCGATCCCACAGCATTTCCAACGATTACCAAATCAGGCTTACCGCCATTTTCTATAGCAATCATTTTTTCTGGATGCCAGCCGGAATAATAGGGAATGCCGAGACTGGTTAAATATGTAGATATAGGCGGAAAAAATCCAGCATCGGAACCGGTTACTTTATAACCCTTTTGCCACAAGGCCGTCGCCACAGCGCTCATAGCCACGCCACATATGCCTATGAAATGGACTTTTTGAACAAGTTTTTGAAGTGTCATAGATGATTAAAAGATAGATTTTTTGAGAAAGTTGACTTTTACAAGCCGTTTGCGATAAACTATGGGTACAAATGGCTTCGGCCCGACTCTGTCGAAAGACAGAGGTAAAAATAAAGAAAAACTCAAGGTAAAAGGGCCTTGAGTTTTTCTTTTAAATTTACCAAGTCGATCTTGGTTATTTCTCCAATTATATAAGAAAGTCTACGAGCATTAATTAATTTTAGTTGAGATAGAATAGCTCGACTTTCGATATTTTTCTCGAAAACGAAATCAAAATAATACTGTTTTGTCTTTTTGTTTAATTTTTTTATAGATTTTGTGAGAGGTATACCCCAAAATATTTCCTTATTAAATTTTCTGATAATAACGACCGGGCGCAAGAAATCTTCTCCCTGGCCGTCCTGTTCAAAACCTACATTTACGCCCACATAACAAAACCATATCTCACGTTCATGGAAGAACGGCCTTTGCGCTATTTCATCTATAGCTGATTTTTTGCCGTGCCACCTTTGGAAGTCTTTTTTCATCTCTTTTTATAAGCCAATTTTAGGCCATTTTTCCGGGCTTTCATAGGCTTGACAAAAAAACTAATAAAGTGTACAATGTATCACAGAAACGTTGCTAAATTCCACCCTGAATTAGGAATTAACTTCTGACGAATATATTGCTTGCGATATACGCAGCAACGTCGATTGAGTTTCTTAAAAAAAATGAAAGCTAAAACCGAAACTGCGCTTTTCGCGCTTTGGATACTTGTCTCTCTAGGTGCGGGGATCACCATGACAGCGAGATGGTGGAGTCCCGAGCACAACAGAGGAGCTCTCGATTGGACGATGACTGTGATGATGGCGCTTCTCTTGGCTTTTGTGGTCGGGCTATCGATCGGTCTCATCATCTATTTCGTCTGCTACATCTGCGAGAGAGCGACGATTCGCAAAGGATCGCTCACCGGCTCTTCCGTAATACACATCGTCAAAGTGTAGCCGAGCACAGTCGAATTATCAGAGCGGCGGATCGAAAGACCCGTCGCTTTTTCATTTCAAAATCCCTTTATCTTTTCTTCATATTTTCTTTATCTCGTCTGTGTATAGTAGTCTAGTCGGTTTTACTTGCATTAAAATTAACCTGTATTACAATGTATTACATGAGACAAATACTAAACATATCACTATCGAAAGAAATGGCGGAAAATATAAGAAATGACGCTAAAGACGAAGGTTTTTCATCTATTAGTGAATTTATACGTGCTGCTGTACGTATATATCTGCGAGAACTTGCGGTAAGAAGGATTAAAAAAGGTCAGAAAGAGTTTGCGAAAGGAAAAACTCGTACTGTACATTCGTTTACTGAATTTAGAAAATTCAGATAAATTATGCGTATTGATTTTTCGTCTTCATTTTTGAAGATGTACAAAAAGCTATCTCAAAATACGCTTGAGCAATCGGTACTCATGATATTTACGAATAGTTACTTTAAAATTTCCTTGAGCGGAGTATAATCCGTCCGCCACCGCTCGCCGTCGTACCATTCTCCGCCGGCAAATTGCAGTTTATAGCTGTCACTCGGTCTCTGGAGAGAACCCAGATAAATATATTTTTTACCTAAACCTTTCGCCCATTCTATAACCATAGTCATCATACCCAGTCCTCGGGACGATTCGCGCGGGTCTTCTATATAAAAAGGGTAGCTGTAATGGATCAGACGCTCTGTTTTTAGAGCTATGACGAATCCCACGACCACTCCTTTCCGTTTATCTCTGAAAACAAAAAGTCTGTTGAAATTACTTTTCTTTTCGTCCGTCATGATTTCTCTGATTTTATTGGCTGTGAATACTTTGTCGCCGAACTTTGCATAGAAATCTTTGGCCAATTTTCCGATTTTCCAAGAATAGTCTGGGTAGGGAATAGGTTCTATGGAGAGTATTAGGTGCTCTGACTTGCGCAAGATTCGATGATTTTCGCTAGAGGCCGCATATTTCGACAGGTCTATGCGAAAACTCCTCGTTTTATTCATCACGCCTTTTTCAACACGGGTAAAAATGTAACCCTGATCATACAGATCTTCTATATTTTTATCCGAGAAATCAGTAATAACTTTTGTGTTCCAATTTAAATATGTCATTTTAATTCAAGTTTAATGTTCAAGTCCAATGAAAATATCACGCCAGTTTAGTGTAAGCCTATCCAAACGCCAATTATAACCATACCGAGATGGACAACCCACATACGCATAATAGTTTTTTCTTCACTCCAGCCCGAGAGTTCCAAATGGTGATGTAGTGGCGCCATGAGGAAAACTCTCCGGCCGAATACATGACGACCGATTGATTGAATGACCACAGTCGTAGCTTCTACATAAAACATAAAAGCGATAAATGGCAGTATGGCCATGCTGTTTATGGCTAGGGCGTTTATAGCCAGTAGTCCGCCGAGGCCGAGAGATCCGACATCTCCCATTTGGAATCTGGCGGGCTTTATATTGAAATATGTATATGTAACCAAAGCTCCTGCAGTGACTGCATTTAAAATAGCCAGAGAATCATATCCGGAAATCCAAGCCATAAAAGCTAGAGCACCGAACGTCGGTATGAGCATACCACCGGCCAAACCGTCCATGCCGTCGGAAATATTTACAGCATTGGCCGTGAACATGACGATGAGAATGATCAAGGGTACAATCCAACCACCTATGCTCAAATAACCGTCGAAAGGCATATAAATCTGATGCCAGTTCTCTCCGAGCTTCCAATAAATCCACCAAGCGGTCATGGCTCCGGCGAGAAATTGCAAGAAGAGCTTTTCATGGACCAAAACGCCCTTTCTTTGTTTCGAGCCGAATATGCTCACGGTGCGTTTTAATATAGTCCAAGGAAAAATTATGGCAAGCCAAATTCGAAAAAGTAAATTTTTATGGACGCAAATGAGAGTTTTGGTTTGGGCGAGACTCCTCTGTCTCCTGTTTCCGCCGAAAATATTTAAGAGATCGTCTATGGCGCCGAGTCCCGCAGAGAGTAGCATGACACCTATAGGTACCCATGTGTAACTGCGATCCCAATTAAAAAAATAAGTAAGAATAGCAATAGTGGCTATAACTAGAACACCACCCATAATTGGCGTATTGACTTTTTCTTCCTGCGATTCGAGACCCAGGGTCCTATCGCCGTTTTCTTGTCTGGTAATGCCAAAATGTTGTAAAAGCCTTATAAAAAGAGGAGCGACGACGAGGCTCGTCAGACAAGCGATCACAGCAAAGCCGATAATATCCGTGAGACCCTGTATTTGGCTTGGTAAAAAATCAGTCATGGAGAGAGTATAGTCTAAAATCTCTTATTTTTAAAGGTTTATTGGTTTTTAGAGATAATTAAATTTTATCCTTCTTATTGAAATTTCTCTGGCATTTTTGGCGCTTTCAAAAGTATAGTTTTCGTTTCCTGTTACACCTTTTTCTTTCCATGTGGCGTCGAGTAAGTTGTCATTGTGAATCAGAATTTCTCCCTTGCGCACGCCGTGGCCCCAAATGCCGTCAGAAGGCCATGCGTATGAATGAGCGTATGAAATACGAATGCTTTCGCATGTGCTGTTCTTGTCAGTGTCATTGTTTCTATCTAATTTGTCCATATATTCAACTGCCGTGATGACGAGTATATGATTATAAGTTTTGTCATTTCCTGTACCTATAAAAACGATAACATCGCCAGGTTTTGCTTCTGAAATTTTTATAGCTGTACTGTTTTTCTCATGAGCGAAGGCTATGACGCCTATATTTTCCGCAGGACGCAAATGACCTAAAAGTCCGCCAATAAAACCCGTACGCAGAGGTTTTACAAAATCTTGAACGTTTTTGCCTGTGCGCTCTTTGCATAGAGCGTTCAATACATGATAGGCAAAACCTGAGCAATCTATACCGAGATCGTTTGCTATGAGGAATTCCTTCAGCTTGTCAGCCGATAAATCGACAATTTTGACTCGGGCGAATTTGGCATCTATTGCACATTCCTCGGCGATTTCCGTCGGTGTTCCTTTGCCTTTGACGACACGGAGAGAGCCACGGATTTTTTGTCTACGGTTATTGAAATACGGACAATTCGGCCGTGTGCCAAAAGGCAGACTTAAATAAGCGTCTATCATGGCGCAGGCATTGCCACTGATTTTCTGTCGCATTTTTGCTTCTGTTTTTTCAGGATTTATCTTATGCATGAAGTGATGAAGTTTCCGTTTTTATTCAATTTTCCGTGATTCTCCATTATACCCTCGGCTGATTGAATGCGAAAAAGTTCTCTGTTGTGGATAGTGTTTTCGTATTCTATGACATCAAAACTTTTTTTACGGAGAGAAGCGATATCTACCCCAAAAACTTTTTTTGTCACACGCTTTACGATCTGTGAGCCGGAAGAAACAACTGTTAATTTTTCCTTGATTGGCTCATCGAGGAGGGCGGATATATGAGCTTCAAATATAGATACACCTCTCGGATCAGTCTTCTTTTGAAGTTTGGATTCAAAAACAGCGCTAGCCGGCTGACGGGCATTTATTTCGAGGAGATATGTCTTCTCGGTCTTTTCATCATATATGACATCTATACCAAAGAGACCTTTCCAACCTGATGTTTTAAGTTTTATTCCAACACGCAAAGCGATGTCACTAGTTTTCGCATACACTTTTTTATATTTCTGATCATGTGGCAGGGCGAAGTCGTTTCCGATGGTAGAGAAGGGGAGATCGGTGAAAGGGGTGAGTCCTGTGATTTGATAACTTGGATTTCCGACAAAAATTTTCTTTCCAGTTACGACAATATTTACCGTAAAGACAGGCCCATCTATAAAATCAGAAAGACGACATTCACGATCGGAAAATTTTTTTTGAAGTTCTTTCAGTTTTGTTTGGTTGTCAATAATATATGTGCCTTGTCCAGTATGTGAATGGTTGAATTGCAGAACGAACTTTTTGCCACCGAACTTTACATTTTTCACTTGAGAGATTTTGTGAGCAGGTAAGAGATTTGCATCAGAACCTAGCCACTTCACCTGCGAAATTTTCTCCTCAACTATTTTTGCCAGATCGGCGCTAGGGTTCAAGAGCTTCCAGCCTTTCTTTTTTACCAACCTCTCTATGCGGAGAGTATTTTGAAAAACTAAAACACTTGCTTTGCGCTCGGCAATTTTCTTTTGCACTTCCGGCAAAAAAAGTAAGTCATATGTATCCAAAGCCCCATTCTTTCTAGCGTCTTTTTTTATTAGCCAGACGTTGTTGGGCCATTTTTTTTGCATTGCGCATCCGTACTTTGAATCATTGGATATGATAAAATAGTGGTCATTCGGTTCTATTCCTAGGGTGCGTTCGATATCGCGGGTTATATAGATAATGGTTTTTTTGGGTTTTTGATTCACGATTTCATACTACTCGGTTCTTGGGGATTTAACAAAGTAGCTTGTATAGCTATAATGGCCAGTATGGTAACTTTATACATCGTGGCCACTCCCATAGGTAATCTAGAAGACATCACTTTACGGGCTTTGCGTGTGCTTGCCGAAGTAGATGTCATCTTTTGCGAGGATACGCGTACGACGCGAGTACTTTTGGAAAAATACAAAATCAAAACAGCCACTGAAAGTTTCCACGCCCAGAGCCCTCTTTCAAAAATGGATCACATTGCTGATTTGCTCGAAAACGGCAAAAATCTAGCTCTAGTCTCTGATGCAGGCACACCAGGGATTTCAGACCCAGGAATGTTTTTGACAGCAGAAATTCGCAAGCGTTTGCCTAACACAGCTGTGGTAGCTATTCCTGGCCCATCAGCTCTGACAGCCGCCATATCTATCGCAGGCAAACCTCTCCACGAATTTGTTTTTCTCGGCTTTTTACCTCACAAAAAAGGCAGGCAAACTATATTTGAAGAAATAAAGGCAAGTGATCGGCCTTATGTTTTTTATGAATCTCCTCATCGTATAGAAAAAACTCTCAAATCACTTTATCACTGCGGTAAAACTGTGACTATATTGCGCGAGCTCACCAAAATATATGAATCATATGTATCAGGCACGGCGGAAGAAGTGTTAAAAACTTTTCACGATAATCCGAAAACTCTACGCGGGGAATTTGTTGTTATCGTCAATAAATAATATAATAAAGATATGAAGTATAGGAATAGCATCATAGCTCTGGGATTTCTGGTGGTCATTATCCAATTCCTCGGTTTCTCTGAAAGTATAAGAAATGGTTTGTTTATTATTTCAGGCATCGCCATCATTGCTTTGGCCTATTTAGCAGGCAAGAGATAAGAGAATTCGCCCGTGTCGAAAGTGCCGAAAAATAAAGAGAAATCAATACGAGCCTACAGGCTAGGGGTTCTTCTAGTGATACTTTTTATTTCTTCTCTCTTTACTCTCTATGTCGGTTTTCCTCATATTGGTAAATTTGAATATAACGGAATACCTACTTCGGTAGCTACTACAACATCGTTTATTCATATCAGGCAAGCAACGCACATTTCTACACCTGATTCCGTAAAAGGCATATATATGACTTCCTGCGTGGCCGCTACGCCCTCGCTTCGCAATAATCTAATAAAGCTAATAGAGGAAACGGAGCTCAATACGGTTGTCATAGACATCAAATCATACGATGGTCATATTTCATTTATGCCAAACGATGAAAAATTGAAAGTGGCGATCGGTGGTTGCTTTGTCAGTGATATGCAGGATTTTGTTGACGACCTCCATTCTCGCAATATATATGTGATAGGTCGGCTAGCGGTTTTTCAGGATCATTTGATGGTGAAACTTCATCCGGAATTGGCTGTAAAGAAAGCGAGCGCCACTTCGACGTCATGGACAGACTTTAAAGGCATTTCTTGGATAGACGCTTCAGCCAAATCACATTGGGATTATACGGTGGCTTTGGCCCGTTCGGCTCATAGCATAGGCTTCGATGAAATAAATTTTGACTATATCCGCTTTCCGGCTGACGGCAATATGAAGGATATTTGGTATCCGGAGAGCGGTTCACAAAAAAAGAGCGATATTATACGTTCTTTTTATGAGTATTTGCACGATTCACTATCGCCTGAAGGCATTATTATTTCTGCAGATGTCTTTGGTATGACGACCACAAATACAGATGATCTAAATATAGGTCAAATTCTGGAAAATACTCTGCCGTATTTCGATTACATCTCTCCTATGGTTTATCCTTCGCATTATCCGCCAAATTTTATGAATTTAGGTAATCCAAACGATCATGTCTATGAAGTTGTAAAAATTTCTATGGATCATGCTATTGAGAGGACGATTGCTACGACCACTACGGTCATCTTACCAAATGCTCGTATAGGCACGAGTAGTCCGGCAATATACACCAAGCCCTCTTTTGATAAAAACAAATTACGCCCATGGCTCCAAGACAATAATTATCCTGTGCCGTATACAGCTGAAATGGTTCGCGCTCAAATACAGGCAACATACGATTCTGGTCTCAATTCATGGATGCTCTGGAATGCGGGCAATAGGTATACCAGAAGTGCTCTGGAGTAAATAAAAAAATCGGCGGAAATAGCGTTCTAGAAAAGCGAAAGGAAATATCCGAGTGGCAAACGGCGTCCTCGCTGGCTCGCTCGGCGCCTCCTTCTCGCACCGTCGTGCTCCGAAAGTTGCCACTCGGATATTTCCTTTCGCTTTCATAAAATCTTTGTTTAGAGCCATATAATAGAAAATACCTATGAAAAGCTTGACAAGTATGTGGTCTATGGTGTATAATAGTATATGAAAATCATTGTAAATTCTGGGGTCAAATGCAACTCGGTTGCTAATTACTCCTCAGAATACCA
>JBBTTY010000021.1:0-3537 GCA_038063975.1 Patescibacteria group bacterium
TAATTCTAACAAAAGAAAGTACTGTACCGTGTCCACTTTATGGGGTACAGATCATTGGTGGAGATGGGCGGAATCGAACCGCCGTGCATGTGAGGAATCCTGTGCTTCTACGCAACATAGAAACTTTTTATTCCTTGCGGAATTTTGAGCGATCGTGCTTTAAAAATTTCAAAACGCACGAGCGCCTAGTTTCATAGGCCGAAGCCTTTCAAAATGGCTCGAAACACGCCACTTCTATCCCTGATTTATAACATCATGATCCGACTGCGCAGGGAGCGTGGTCGGGTGATGTCGCTTAGGCTAATGCGTAAGCGAATGCGTTATCGTTAACCGCGAAAGGCGATTTTACAGATTTTGCATTTGATTTGCGGGAAGTTTTAGGAGTTACCCAGCTCCATCGCGCGCAGGAGGATTAGATTCACATGTCTAGGCCGATCATCCCCGTATTCAAATATTTTATTGAAGCGGCAGATACAGTTCGAGTAGCGCAGGAACGGGGGCGAGACTCTGGGAGCGGGTCCCGTTCCGAGCAATGCAGAACTGTATCTGCCGCTTTTCTACTCTCCTTTCAAAGTTCTCCGTATATCGCGGTCTGTCTCTCGTTTCTTTATCGTCTGCCGCTTGTCATATTTTTTCTTGCCACGGACGACCGCAATATCTACTTTCATCTTTCGCCCCTTACTATACACCTTTAAGGGCACGATTGTCAAGCCTAGGGCAGACTCCGTGTCTCCGAGCTTTCCAATTTCTTTTTTTGTGAGTATCAGTTTGCGAATTCGTAGCGGATTGTAATCAACAGGTGTATTTGACGGCTGATATGGTGGAATGGACATTTGTATGACATACGCTTCATTACCTCGTATTGTTACATATGCGCCTTCCAAATTTGTCGCATGCGTGCGCAGAGATTTTACTTCCAAACCCAAAAGCTCGATCCCAGCTGTGAGAGTTTCGAGAATTTCATAGTCAAAACGAACTTTTCGATTATTATTGGCCAAAGCCATAAATATATGCTATCACAGAGCATGTTTCTGATATAATGCCTCTATGCCTATACAATTTCCAAACCAATTCAAAAAACCAGCCAAGAATCAAAAGAAAGGCAAGGATAATCAACCGGCCTCTATAATGCGCTTTTTTGGCAGTTTTGGCACAGGTCTACTCATTTTTTTTCTGCTCATAGTGGCGTATTCGTTTGTCACGAGAGATAAAACCGATAAGCCGACAGTATCTTTATCCGAGCTTTCAGAGGATGTGTCGTCTGGAGCGGTAACGGCGATAGAAGTAAATGGAGACACTTTGAATCTCACATATAAAGATGGCACAAAAAAAATTTCCAAAAAGGAGACCGACAATGCCATCACAACATCACTTGTTAATTACGGAGTGAAGTCTGAAGCGATTTCTACTGTGAAAATTCAGGTCAAAGAACCATCGGGTGTGGCATACTGGCTTTTCAACTTGGCGCCGTTTCTCCTGCCTCTGGTTTTTATTGTCGTTATCATATGGTTTCTGTCGAGGCAGGTGCGTGGCGCTGGCATGCAGGCTTTTTCTTTCGGTCAATCCAAAGCACGCATCACTATGCCGGAAGATAAAAAACAAAAAGTAACATTCAAAGACGTGGCTGGAGCAAAAGAGGCAAAACAAGAATTGATGGAGATTGTCGATTTCCTGAAAAATCCAAAAAAATTCCTTGATGTGGGCGCGGTTATTCCGAAAGGAATTCTTCTCATGGGTGCTCCGGGAACGGGGAAAACCTTGCTTGCACGAGCTGTTGCAGGCGAAGCTGGCGTGGCTTTCTTCTCTATTTCCGGTTCCGAGTTTGTGGAGATGTTTGTCGGTGTAGGTGCGTCGCGGGTCAGAGATTTGTTCAAAGTGGCGAAGCAAGCGGCTCCGGCCATCATATTCGTGGATGAAATAGATGCTGTTGGTCGAAGCCGTGGTGTCGGTGTCGGCGGGGGAAATGATGAACGAGAGCAAACACTCAATCAAATTCTCACCGAAATGGATGGATTTGAGCCGAATGAAAAAGTGATCGTTATGTCAGCCACTAACAGACCTGATGTTCTCGATCCTGCACTCCTGCGTCCCGGACGATTTGACAGGCGAGTGACCATTGATCTGCCTGATAGGGGTGATCGCGAAGAGATTTTGAAAATTCATGCCCGCAAAAAGCCTTTTGCAGAAGATGTGAATTTGGTCGTTGTAGCTGAACGCACACCGGGCTTTTCCGGAGCAGATCTCTATTCACTCATGAATGAGGGAGCCATACTAGCCGCCCGCGAAAACAGAACAAAAGTATCCCAATACGATCTCATCCGCGCCATTGAAAAAGTAATGCTCGGTCCCGAGAGAAAAAGCCATATCTTATCTCGAGAAGAAAAGAAAATAACTGCATACCATGAGGCCGGTCATGCTATCGTCTCTTCGGTTCTGGATTATGCCGATCCGGTTCATAAAATTTCCATCATTTCTCGAGGTCGTGCCGCTGGCTATGTCCTCCATCTGCCTCTTGAAGACAGAAAATTGCAATCCAAAAAAGAATTTCTCGATGACATAGCCGTCTCTCTAGGCGGTTATGTGACAGAACGCATGATGTTTGGCGATATCACGACAGGACCATCGAACGATCTCCAAGTTTCTACAGCTCTGGCCCGCGATATGGTTACAAAATACGGCATGTCGGATAATATGGGACCTGTGGCTCTGGAAGGTGAGGGTGGTAGGGTACTCTTTGGTCGAGGGGTGGGTGATGGAGAATATTCAGAGACAGTTGCTACTCAAATTGATGCCGAAGTCAAAGCTATCATGACAGAAGGTATGAATCGCGCCTTGACCACCATAAAAACTCATAGAAAATTACTCGATGCCATAGCGGAAAGGCTCATAGAAGCAGAAGCCATAGAGCGTGAAGAGTTCGAAAAAATCCTCATTGCTCATGGCGTTGTTCCAAAAAAGAAAAAAGACATAGAGCATCAAGCGTAAAAATAAAAGAAAAAAAGACCGCCCCCATCATATTAAAAAAGGCGGTCTCGAACACTTTCAATGGAAATAACTGCTTCCGTTGCATCACTTAGCCTCAATCCAGAAGTAATTCCAATTCCGCTCCAGAATCGGACTTTTCTGAAATCTTTGGCCCTTGTGATGTCTGTGACAGTACACCCAAACAGAGGACAATCGAGAAAAATTTCAAGACCTTCTCTATATTCGAAGTCTATTTTCTCGACGTTTTTTACGACAACATCATCGAACAAATCTGTTCTTAACATCATTTGAACTTGTTCGGCTGTTGGGGATTCTCTAAAAACCCCTCTCACAATATCCCAATCATCAAACCCTTCCCTCCACACGAGTGCAATATGTTTTCCTTTGAATACGACAAAGAACAAACCCATTGTATTTATTTCGGTCATAAGACCTCCTTCGAACCTTATTATATTGTATATTTCGTTTTTGTGCTTTAGGATAGAGAAGCTATTATAATGCGCCTATAGCTCAGTTGGTTAGAGCATCGAGCTTATACCTCGAGGGTCCTAG
>JBBTTY010000022.1:0-18641 GCA_038063975.1 Patescibacteria group bacterium
TAGGACGGAGCCTTCTCAAGGCTCAAATCAGAGTTCGATTCTCTGTAGGGTCACACAATTTATGAATCGTTACCGAATATATATTGTCGCACTATTAATTCTAGCGGTTGTGCTTATTTATTATGTAGATTTTTATTTATTTGATAAATTGAACAATCAAATATCAAACAATTTTTCTCTACCAGTTCAGCCTGTCGATAATATATATCCAATTATGGACAAAATGACTATTGAAGAAAAAGTCGGTCAAATGTTTCTCGCTGGAATATATACTAACGATAGTACAGAAATATTACAGAATCTTATAAAACAAAAAGAAATCGGTTCTGTAATCTTGTTAAGTCCCAATATTACTGGTAAAAAAATCTCTACAGTTACTGCTCTATTACAAAACGTAGCGACTACTTCTGGTCAACCGATTTTGCTTGTCACTGTCGACCAAGAGGGAGGAATCGTTTCTAGAATAAATTATTCACAATGGGAATTAACTTCACAAACACAAATAAAAAATTCGAAACAAGCTTATGATGTGGCTTTTACCAGGGGACGAGAACTTTATAATTCTGGTATTAATGTAAACTTTGCTCCGGTTTTAGATTACATTACGAATCCTTCATCATTCTTGTACAACCGTGTCTTCCGAGGAACAAAAGAAGAAGCTACTTTGTTTGGAATAGCTATGGTAAACGGTTATCAAGATGCTGGTATATCTGCTACAGTCAAACATTTTCCTGGACATGATGATAATTCCGTTGATTCTCATCGAACATTACCTATCTCACAAGTCACAAAAGAAAATATTTCTGAATATATCCAGATATTCCAGGAAGTTATAACTAAGGCAAAGCCCCTTATGGTTATGACAGGGCACATCTTATTTCCAAAGATCGATTCAATATATCCAGTAACACTATCACCAACAATAATTGGGCTGTTACGAAAAAGTTTTGGTTTTAATGGCGTAATTATTACTGATGATATGAACATGGGGGCGATAACCACAAAATTTAGTATCGAGGAAGCAGCCAAACAGGCAGTCATTGCCGGTAACGATATTCTTTTATATGTTGCAACCAAAGAAACGATTGATCGTGCTTATAATGCGATATTGAACGCAATCAAAAACAATCAAATATCAAAAGAGCGCATAGATTCAAGCGTTTACAGAATTCTCACTTTAAAAGCCAATTTATCGAAATTCTCTGACTCCGTCCCGCTCGGGTCACAAACTGTTAACCCAGAAATCTAGTTCGCGCTGATTTTTGAATTTCAGTATAGTTTTTTCTGGATATTGAGATAAAACTTTTTCGGTATGGATCAAGTTTCTCTTGTGATAATTCCAAATAAATTTCACAAATCCAATATCAAACTTTTCATTACAACCTTCCCCCATGTCGGGTCTAGTCTTGTTGTGATGAATTAGTCTTCTTTTCAATGCTCTAAAAGTGCAAACAAGTGGATTGAAATTTAATATGATTATGAGATCTGCAGCGCGAATACGAGATTCAAGGGCGACTTTTTTATAATTACCGTCTATAACCCATTCATCATGAGTAGCGAGGATTTTTTCTACATCAATAGCCATGTCGGGCTTAGGTCGTTCAACCCACTCCGGTAGCCAGAATAATTTATCCATATGAAATACAGGCAAATGTAGCTTTTTACCCAATAGAGATGCCGTAGACGATTTGCCTGAGCATGATCTGCCGAATATGAGAATCTTTTTCATGGTCTAAATAGTATCATTTGTTATAATGTTTGCATGATGAATTATATAAATTACATGCATTATGGGTACGGGGGATATGGCTTTGGTGGTGGATTCGTTCCTTATCTTTTGCCTTTGGTGGTGGTGCTTTCTCTGTGGGCGATTTTTTGGAAAGGACTCGCTCTGTGGAACGCGGCTAAACATCATGAGAAAGCTTGGTTTATCGCATTGCTCGTTATCAACACTTTCGGTATTTTGGAGATCATTTATCTCTTCCTTATAAAGAAGATAAAATGGTCTGACCTTTGGTAAAAATTTTTCTCAAGTTTTTAATAGTACCCGTTTTTTTACTCCCCGCACAAACTCTCGCGGCGAGCTTGGTTGTTGTTCCAGAAAATCCGATTCAAGGCGAGCCGATTATGATTTCTATAGTGGCGACTGGGGCGGCGCAGAATGTACAAAGCTTTTCTTTTGACGGCAAGAAGCTCGGAATATTCACTTGGAAGAATCAGCTAACTGGTCTTTATGGAATTGACCTATATAAAACTCCCGGAATTTACAAAATAAAAGCAATTTTGCAGAGTGGGGAAGTTTTGGAGAGGGAAATTGTTGTAGGCAAGAGAAAAAAAGTAGAAGTTCCTCTCGATATTCCACAAAAACTCGGGGGTAATACACAGGCGAGTGCAAAGGAGCTCGTGAGCACACTGGCCCAAGAAAATGCTGGCTTGCTGGGTCTGCGCACAGGAAGTCATGCTTTCTGGAAAGAAAATTTTGTATATCCAATCGCAGATCCTATTATAACCGACACATACGGATATCAAAGACAAACCGGCGGATATTCAATAGCACACAAAGGAGTTGATTTTCGAGCAGTCGAAGGTATTCCTGTTTTAGCTATGAACCGTGGTGTGGTGCGTATCGCTAGATGGGGTAGAAATTATGGAAACACAATCGTTGTCGATCACGGCCTCGGCCTGCAAACTTTTTACATGCACCTATCGAAAATAAAAGTGAACGAAGGCGAGCTCGTTTTGCCAAAACAAATTATCGGACTATCAGGACAGACAGGCTATGCCGAAAAATCACATTTACATATCACAGTTCGCATCAATGACATCTCTATAGATCCGGTGAAATTTATAGAATTCTTTAAATATTGATTATTTATTATTTCGCGTGTAAATAAACATAAATATCCTCCAGAGCTTTAATGGCATCGCCGGCAGATATGTTGTTTTGATGATACAGACCGTCCGTAGAATCTCCCGCAGCCCAGACACCCTCTACTGATGTTGATTGGGTGCGTGAATCCACAGTTATACGGCCGAAAGGATCTAGAGGAAGCAAATCTCTGGCGAATTCATTAGAAGGAATAGAGCCGATTTCGACGAATATGCCACCGACAAGCAATTCCTGCGTCTGGCCTGAATTTTTGTCTAGATAGGTGAGAGATTTTACGAATTTGTCGCCCTTTATTTCTAATAATTGTGCATTTCGGAGAGCCTGAAGTTTTGGATTTAAAAGTAGCTTTTTTACTGTTACGGGATCTGCCCTGAACTCATCGCTACGATTGAGCAGAGTAACTGATTTGCAATAAGCGAGGAGCTGAGCGGCGCTTTCAAATGCGGCGTTTCCGCCACCTATGACAGCCACATCTTGGCCGGCAAAAACCGGTCCGTCACAAGAGGCGCAATATGTAATGCCTTTGTGCTCGTATCTGTCTGCACCAGGAACAGACAGTTTTCGTCTGTGGCTACCAGTTGTGATGAGAATTGTTTTAGCAGAGTAGGGAGAAGTAGAATCAGACTTATCAGTTGTGATTTCGAATCCACCATTCAATCCGCCCTCTACCGACCCTTTCGAATTTTCTTTTTTTGTGATTTTCGTAACAGTTTCGCCGACTTTTATGTCTACGACATCGCTCGCATAGGCCCGCAAGTGTTCCTCAAGCATTTTGGCAAAATCAGGACCGGAAACATTGATTGTACCTATCCAATTCTCTATACCCTCCGAAACCACACTCTGATTGTTCCAGTCTTTTGTAATAAAAAGTGTCTTTAGTCGTTTGCGTGAAGCATAAACACCTGCCGCCACCCCAGCTGGTCCTCCACCTATGATTGCTAGGTCGTACATATGTGGATGAATTATAACAGATGGAAAGTTTTAAATTGCGAAAGGAACACTCGCGTGGAGACGCCTGAGGAGCGACGGCGACGAAGTCGAGGAGATTTTCTAGCAAGAAAATCTCCGTGCTCCACAAGAGTGTTCCTTTCGCAATTCTTTATTTCTTTCTCCGCAGAAACGCTGGCACGGCACCCCAGTCATCATCGTCCGAATTGATCGTCGGAATTGATTTTTTGTCTTCTATTGTATTCTTTGAATCTGATTTTGAGAAACTGTTATGAATTTTAGCTTTGTCCAGCTCTTCTCTTATTTCAGGACCGGAAAATAGAGATTTGCTTTTTGCTAGAGGGGCGGGACTCGTGCCACCATCACCAAATCCAGAGGCAATGACCGTCACTTTGATTTCGCCTTTCTTTAGCTTTTCATCTCGTACTGTACCGAATATGACTTTGGCATTCGGATCTATGGATTCAGTTATGACTTTGGCCGCATCTTGGATTTCAAACATAGTGAGATCGTCTCCACCGGCAATGGAGAAGAGCACGCCTTTGGCACCGGCAATAGATATATCGAGCAGAGGAGAACTGATAGCCATTTTGGCAGCATCTTCGGCGCGCTTTTCACCAGATGCATGACCTATGCCCATGAGAGCCGAGCCGGTATTTTCCATGACGGCTCTAATATCGGCAAAGTCAATGTTTATAATTCCGGGAGTGGTTATGAGGTCTGATATACCTTCAACCGCCTGTTTTAATACTTCATCGCACATGGCAAAGGCCGCTTTGGCCGTAGTGTTCTTTTCTATATTTGAGAGAAGTCTGTCGTTTGGAATGACGATGATGGCGTCTACTTCTTTTTTTAGGGCTTCGAGAGATATCTCGGCTACTTTCATTCTCTGAGAGCCTTCAAAAAAGAAAGGTTTTGTAACAACAGCCACAGTCAGTGCACCGAGCTCCTTTGCGGTTTTTGCGACGATAGGGGAGGCACCGCTACACGTGCCACCTCCTAATCCTCCGGCGACGAAAACCATATCGGCGCCTTTGATGGCTTCTTGAACTTCTTCTTTTGTCTCTTCTACGGCGCGCCGACCGAGTTCGACATTCATGCCCGTGCCGAGACCTTTGGTCAGATTTTTACCTATATGAATCTTCTTCTTGGAAAGGGTGTGATGCAAGTCTTGGGCATCTGTATTCACGCCGATAAACTCAACTCCTTTTACTTTGGAATTGATCATGTGATTTATGGCGTTCTTGCCTGAACCGCCGATACCGAGCACTTTGATTCTAGCGAATGTTTCTACTTCAGGGATGATATGAGGCATGTTGTATATAAAGGATAATTAAGCGAAAAGCGAGCTTGTTTTCGTTGGTTTGGTAAGCCGAGTATATCATACCAAAATGTTTTCAAAATACAATAGTTTGCTATGGCAATAACTGTGAGAGCCACGAGCCTAATTTTTTGGCCAGAGTAGTTCCGTTTTTTGAAAAACCTTGGTCTGTTGCATCTTCTGTGCCTACACCGAGGATAGACAAACCATAAGCAACTGACCATGTGGAATCTTTTATATTGTCTTTGCCGTTTACAGATAGGGTGCCTATGCGGGCGGGCAGTTTGAGAGCAGATTTCGCCATATCTTCTATGAAAGGTAGATTTGATCCACCACCAGTTATAACGATGCCTGCAGGTAAGAGTCCGTTTCTGTCTATTTTTTTCAAATGAGCTTCGATGAGATCAAATATGTCAGAAACTCTCGCATGAATAATTTCGTCGAGTTTTTTCTGTGAGAATTCTGCACCTGATAAAACTCCACGTTTTAATTTTTCCGCCTCTTCTATGGTTACTTTCAGTCCCAAAGCGATATCGTTCGTTATATCTGTCGAGCCTATAGGAAAAACCTCCAGAGAAACCGGCAGATTATTTTCAAAGACAACGATGGAAACAGTTTCGGCGCCGATATTGGCGAGCAGGCACCCGGCCACTTTTTGATTTTTGGATAAAGTGACAAGAGAAGCGGCCAATGGCGACGCTACGATGTCGAGTACCTCTATACCTGCGTCTGTAATCGTCTCAATCAAATCATCGAGATGTTGTGAAAGGCAGGTGATAAAGAGTACCTTGGCTTCGAGCTTGTTCCCTTTCATACCTAAAGGTCGGCCAAACACAGGCTTGCCGTCGATTTTATATGACAAAGGAACCGTGTGAATGATGCGACGGTTTATAATTTGCGATCCGGGAATGTTTTTTTCAGCCATATGGATGGCTTTTTCTATATCCATATCAGTTACCTCTGTGTCGGCACGCGATGTGACGGCGTTGCCGAGAGATACGACGCTTTCGAGGCTCATACCACCCTGTGATATGAAGGCGCGTTTCACTTTTACACCACTGGCTTTTTCGGCCTGAGTTATCGCCGAGATGACGTTCCGTGTTACTTCACGGCTGTTTACGATATATCCATGGCGCAAGCCTCGGCATTCAGCGTGACCTGTGCCTATGATTTTGGCGAGGTTTTTCTCATCAGCTGGATTTGATTCCGCCATAACTACTTTTACTTCATGTGTGCCTATGTCGATGCCTGTAGCGATGTGTGTGCGCATGTTTATAAAATGTTATATCACTTAGCACCTAAACTCCAAACTGTTTCCGAAATTTGGCTTCCGTTCTCTCCATTGTACTCCCATGTATCATTCCTTTCAAATGGACAAGTCCGTGGATATAGAGATAACCCACAAATTTGGAATAAGTTTTATCAAAATCGCTCGCCTGACGTCTGGCTTCAAATGGATTTATGAAAATTTCTCCAGCGTTTTTGTCTAGTTCAAAAGATAGAATATTGGGAATGTAATTTCTATCACGACTTTTTATATTTATTTCTCGCGATTCTCTGTCGTTGACGAAAACGAGGGAGAGATCATACTCAGAGCCGAGTATAGCGTCTTTTATCTGCGCGAAAGGCAAGCGGGGAAGCCGACCTTTTGTTTTATTGCGCAAAGAAAATTTGGTCATTATCTCTTGCCTCTGCCACGTGGAAGATCTGGGTTTATTTTGCCGAGCTTTATGTCACGCATCACTTCAAAGCGATGTTTTATGGATTGGAGGGTTTTCATTTTTGTCTTGTAATGCGAGAGAGTGCGCTCGTGATAACGGATGCCACGAACGCGAGGCAAGACGCCCGAACCTTGGACGCGTTTTGTAAACCTGCGGAGCAAGCCCAGAGGATTTTCCGTGCCGTTTCTAGTTACTTCTACATTTGTTGCCATGAATGGACAGCTTATCACAGCCTCTAGAAAAGCTCAAGTTTTAAGCCATCATCTAGACCTTATATTTTTTCAGATGAGTGGCAATGTCGGAGACGAGAACGGTTTCTTGAGAGCGCGTGGCGCTATCGCGCACGATAACTGCGTTTTCCATGGCTTCTTTTTTACCCATGATGACGACGATAGGCGCATGAGTTTTTTCGGCTATGCCTATCTGGCCGGCCATTTTGTCTTTGGCCAATGATTGAATGACGGGGATACCCTCTAAACGCAAGGTTTCTATGACATGCAGGCTTTTTAACTTTGCTTCAAAGCCCAATTGCATAAAGCAGATTTGAGGATTGAGGATTTTGTCCACGACAGACATTTTTACAGTCTGATTTTTCATTGCCTTTTTTTGAAGACAGAGAGAAACGCCGACAGCAGGCAAGTCTTTTTTATGTCCCAGACGACGAGCCAATGTATCGTATCTGATACCTATAGCCAGAGGATGGGCAGATGGATTATCTCGGCGAATTTCGAATATTGTCTCACTGCAGTAATCGCGGTTTGCCATCAGAGTATTGTTTATGGAATAAGGAATTTCCAGCGTTTCGAGGTATTCCAGCACTTCCTTGAAATGCTGACGAGATAATTCTGACAGAAAATTAATCGATTTCGGACATTCAATAGTCAGTTTTTTGCAAGCTTCGTGATCACAACCAAGCAGGCTAAAAACATCGTGTTTCATCGTTTCGCAACATTTAGCTGGCAAGTCATTTATATGTTTTCTATAGTAAGCGATGATTTCGCGGGTAAAACGCACGATAGATTCCTTGTCGCCTATGGAATTTATTTCCACATGCAAATCGGTTTCTCCGGCGTCGCGCAGTATGGCCAGAGACGATTGAATCAATATAGCTTCGGCAATTGATTTATTAGCGCCTATGATTTCTAGTCCATGGTGTGATTCGTGCGGATTCGGCCTTCTCTTGTCGCCTACAAATGGTTTTTTATAATAGATCATTACGGGTTGAGGCATCATCCACATCCTCTCTCTCTCATAGAGGTGGAGCAGAGCGATTTTTTCCTCCAATCGGAGGGTGGCACCTTGTTCGTGATTATCATGATCAACGATGATTTCGCCTTCGGATATTTTTTTGGCTTCCGTGCTGTCATTTGGATGAATATGAGGCAGAGTGAGAGGCGTGAACCCATAAAAAAGGGCGGTTTTTCCCACATCGTCGAGATGATCATATGAAACATACTTTGGCTGTTCGATTCTCCGAATGAGCGATTTTGTTTCCTCTACTTTTTTTATTTTTGGCGCGTAGGGCATTTTATTCCATGTTACTTTTATCAATACTGTTTTCAATTGTAGAGCTGGCGATTTTTCCTGGAAACATTTCTATTTTAGTGAGAGGCAGGAGGCGGATGAGAGGTCTGCCCACTAGATCTGATTTCGATAATGGCCCCCAAACGCGTGAATCCGATGAAACAAACCTATTGTCTCCCATGACGAAATATTCATCGTTTGCTAGAGTGACATCCGTGTTGCCGAAAGTTCTGGAATGGGTATACGGTTCATCGAGGGTGAGACCTTTTGGATGTTCCGTATTTGTTATGATAACGAGATCGTTTTTAATGCTCACAGTCTCACCCGGCAATCCTATGAGGCGCTTTATAAAATATTTGCTCGGATCTTCCGGATATTTGAATATGAGAACATCACCACGCGATGGCTCGCGGAATCGATACGATAATTCATCCACAATGAGATATTCTCCGTCTTTAAACGTCGAATCCATAGAAGCGCCGTTTACTATGAAAGGCTGGGCAATCCATGTGCGGATAGGAATGACGATAAGCAGTGCAAAAAGTGTGTAATAGAGTATTTCTTTCCAAAATGAACAATTTTTCATTAGTTCAGTATAGTGCCGATAGAGCGATTGACACAATAGATTTTTCTGTGCGATGATGTTTTTATGATAATAGTTGGAATGGGAAATCCGGGAGAAGAATATGTCGGCACGCGGCACAATTCCGGTCGTGAGACCGTCATGAAGTTTGCAAAAAAAATGGAATTTGCCGATTTTGTTTTTGACAAAAAGGCACAGGCGCTCGTTACTGATGGAAAAGTGGGAAAGACAAAAGTGACTCTGGTTTTGCCAGAGACATTTATGAATAAATCGGGACTGGCGGCGGGGAAACTCGTCAAAGGTGCAAAGAAGATAAAGAATCCTATGGGCAAAATGATAAAGGCCTTTCCTGATCTCATAGTGGTTCATGATGATCTGGACATCTCCTTGGGCAGAGCAAAAATGTCTTGGAATAAAAGTGCCGGTGGCCACAAAGGTGTCCAGTCGGTCATGACCGTTCTCGGTACGGAAGCTTTTTTTCGAATTAGAATTGGTATAACGCCAGCAAAAGCCTCGGGAGCTCTAAAGAAGCCAGATCACGATACGATCACGGATAATTTTATTGTCGCCGAATTTAAAGACAAAGAAGCGGACGAGATGAAGAAAGTCATGAAGAAAGTCGTGGACTGTCTAGAAATAGCGGCCAAGGAATCTCCGGAAAAGGCTATGAGCGAGTGCAATACTTTGTTTAATAAATAAAATCGGCAGAAATATCGTTCTCGAAAAGCGGAAGGGGGGAAGCGAAAAGAAGAGTGTCTCTCGAAAACGAACGGAAAATTTTTTGCTAAAAATTTTCCTAAGCTCGGATGCCGTCGCATCCTCGGTTTCGTTTTCTCGATCCACTCTTCTTTTCGCTTCCTAAAAAAACCATAATATAAGCCATATAACAAAATATACCCTACGCATACCCTACAAAAGCTTGACAAGTAGGTGGTCTATGGTGTATAATAGGGAGGCACTTTAGTTGTAAATTCTGGGGTCAAATGCAACTCGGTTGCTAATTACTCCTCAGAATACCATACTCTTTAGACACTTCATTGGCGCTCCTGTACCGGAGCGTTTTTCTATACTTGTTGTTGATGATTTCAATATTTGTTTGGAACTCTTCTTTTGATACCAGTCGCAGGTTGGTTCCCTTGGGCCAGAACCATCTTCGAAGCAGTCCGATCGATGATTCGATGAACGGTTTCTGTCGGGGCGATGCTTTGTCGCAGAAATATGACGGTATGCCGAACTGTTCGTGCTCTCTGTTTTCTCCTCCCTGATCGAGTACCAGTGCGTGAACCGTGTGACCTGCTACAATCCTCCTTGTCACTCTCGTCATGTGAGTTGGCCGGAGGCTTTGCACAAGATCTCCTTTTAGAAGCTTCGAATCCCTCCATCCCACAAGTACCGCCGCGGTCTTGGAAGCCTTCTTCGGTGAGAGGAAGGTATCTCCCTCGGCCACAAACCCTGGATCTGGCGGCATAGTGTGTACACTCGTCATATTGGGAATGATGCATCTTTGCGGACTGCCTGTATGAGGCTTTTTGTTGCATCTTTTGGTGCACAGATATTTGCAGTATCTCTGTCCGAATGGCGACCGGAGCCACCTGTATATGGCGTCTCCTGACACGCGAACTTCCAGTTTCTCCTCTTTCATTCTGCCCGCTATACCGTCGGGAGATTGTCCTTGTTCCAATTCAGAGATTATGCGTTTTCGGAGTTCGGGATACTTTTCGATTTTCATGCCTTGGTATTTGGAATTTGATCGTTTCATGCCTGCTTTGTGTTCGGCGACGGTAGCAGAGTACATACCGCTCCACGATCCACACTTCTGTATTTCACGCGATACGGTGCTTTTGTCGACTCTGAGCACCATGGCTATGTCTGACTGTTTATGCCCGGCTCTCCACATTGCTTCTATTCTGTCACGAGCACGAAAGTCTAAATGTACGAATGATTTTCTCATATTTGTATCTTAAATATGAGTTGCATTTCAAACAAGAATTTTCAAGTGGCTGGTATCATTACAGATATTAAAAGTGAGAGTGTCCTAATACATTTGGGAATTAACCTTGAGTTCGCGATTTAGATCGCGGATTCATAAAGTGAAGGTTCTTTGAAATGGTCTGGGTTACAGGAAAAAGGAAACGATTTGATATATTTCTGACCATCGTCGGAAACAAATCGAGCCTTTCACTGCAACTCAACTATGAAAACCAAAATTCGTGATTTCGCTTACACCCTAGTCATTGCAACCTTGCTCTCACTGTTGCTACACACGGTCACGTTCAGTAGCTTCCAGTGGCGCACGGTGCTCCTTGGTGTCGTCGGCTTCACGCTCTCGATCTGCGTTGTCACCCGTTGGATTTCCTTCCGCAAGGAAAGAGCCCGACAGGAGGCTTCTGACAAGCTCCAGAGGGAACTCGCTTCGCTCGACGAAGCTGACAGAAGGGCTACTCGTGACTATTTGTGTGGTCGCGGGCAATTCCCTGGATGGCGCGGATGATAGTGGTTTATCCACTCAGTGAAGTAACTGTGGCGTAAGCCAGAAACTTTCAAAAACACCGCATGGTTCGCCCAGCGGTTTTGTTTTGTTTGAAATTTAAATGCAAAAGGAAGTCTGCGAGCGGAGACTCTCGGAGCACGACGGTGCGAGAGTGAGCTGTCTCCGTCAGCAGACGGAGACAGCGTGCTCCACGAGCAGACTTCCTTTCGCATGTCTACTTCTTCTCTCCCGCAAAAGCCAAGGTCATTTTCTGATTAGTGGCGTCAAAGAGAGTTATTTTGAAAGGATAAACTTTGCCGAGTTCCAAATTTTGGCGGAGTTTTTCATCAGTTCCGAATTCCGATACATGAACCAATCCGGCCACACCTTCTTCTATACTAGCTAATGCGCCATGGCGGTTGAACTTGATAACGACGCCCTTTATAATCTGATCTTTTTTATACTTTTTACCGGCTTCGTCCCATGGATTTGTCTTTAATGCCTTGATTGAAAGCGATACTTTGCCGTCTTTTACTTCAATCACTTTGACACGCACCGAGTCGCCGACTTTGAATCTAGTTTTTGGATCTTCGACCAACGCCCAATCTATTTCTGAAATATGAACGAGACCTTCCAAGGCTTCGTCTATCTTTACGAATACGCCGAAATCAACCATGCCTGTAACTTTGCCCTCGACTTCGTCGCCGACTTTGAATTTTGCCACCGTGGCGGTTTTGTCTTTTTCTATAGAGTTCTTTTCAGAGAATATAAGCTTGCCTTCTTTTGGAAAAGCGCCGATGATCGAGACGGCAATTTTTGTACCCACCAATTTTTTGAGTTCGTCTAAAATGCGATCTTTGTCGCCGTCCTCTACGCGGGGATAATGTTCAGGTTTTAATTGCGAAGCGGGCAGGAAGCCGGAAATACCTTGCCAGTCTATGATAAGGCCTCCCTTGTTCGCTTCTTTTATAGGTAATTCGAGAATGATTTTGCTCGTGATGGCTTGCTCTGCTTCTGTCCAGATGAGTGCTTGACGAGCTTCCTTTAGAGACAGTTCTATATAACCATCGGCATTGCGTGGGTCAACAACTTTGGCGGAAACTTTGTCTCCTATATTTATTTTCTTTATAACGTCGCGCGCCAAAATATATTCGCGGCCGTATATGATACCCGTGCCGAATGGAGGCAAATCAATGAAGATGCCTTTTTTGTCTATGGCGATAACTGTGCCTTCTATGAGATCGCCGGCGTTTGGCGGAGTGGCAGTGTCGGCGAACATTTTACCCATAGCTGTTTTTGGCTCTACCACTGTAACAACCACTTTCTTTATTTTACTGACTACTTCTTTCACCGTTTCTTTTTCGGTTTTCTTTTCAGAATTTGTTAATTGCATAAATGAAAAAAGCCCGAAATTTCTCTCTGCACAGTTACTCATTGCTATGTGCTCGCAGAGAGGGTTAATTTCAAAGGAATTTCTTGTAATACCAGCTCTATATGTACAGGTTAGCTAGTGGAGAGATACTAGCAGAAAAGAAGTATTTAAGCACTTGACATTATGATATTTTGAATGTATGTTCTGTGAGCAGGATTTTCTTGCGACTGTTCCGGCAGATTTCCGGAAATGCTCGTGAGTAACGAGTATCAAGTTCATTGAAAGGAAAATGTTATGAGTAATAACAAATTAAATCCGTTTGAACGTTTGTTCAAATTACAGGCGACGGTCGGAAAGTTGGTTTTGGATGGCAAGCGTGACCCAGAGTTGATAGCGAGTATTTTCCAAAAAATTGTTGATGAAAATTCGTTCGAGACAGTTGCCGCGACTCCCACCACCGCCAAGTGGGAAGTCCGTGACGGCGTGATCTATGTCACCCTTCCGGCCTCCGACGGCACCACCGGTCAGGGTTGGATCAAACGCTTGAAGTCGAAAGGCTTTCGGCTCTCGGAATATGCCGAAGGTTTGCTCCAGTCCTCGGACTTCAAACCGACCACAGGTATCGTTCATCGGCTCGCCATCCTCTCCGCAAAGTTCTGGTCCGACTCGGAGCGCATCACGCGCACCATCCGAGCTGAAGGCAAAAAACGGAAGTGGAACGAACTCAATCCCGAAGCGATCTGCATCCTTCGGGAAAACTTCTCGGATGAGGATCTCGAGAAAATGGGTTTCTGGTACATTGTTGGAATTCACGAACCCATTGAGGTCTACGGCGGACCGCACTTCCTCTATGCCTATCGTCGTGACGATGGCAGGTGGCTCCTTACGTATTGGGCTTATCCTGACCACTACTGGCAGGACGGCAGTGCGTTTGCTTGGTCTCTCCCGCAAGTTCAGTCCTAAGACCTTGGAAATCAGTGCTTGGCCCTCTGATCCTTGGAACTTAGTTCTTCACGGCCTCGACGAAAGTCGAGGCTGTTTTAGATTTGCGAGTTTTATATTCCCAATCGGTGTGGTTTTTCTTTGAATTTTTTGATTTTTCGTATACAATCCAATGCATGGTAATCACATATCAAGGTGGGGCGTTTGTGAAAGTGCAGTTCGGCGATATCATTATTGCTGTCAATCCAATTTCAAAAGATTCGAAACTAAAAACGACCCGGTTTGGCGCGGATATCGCTTTGATATCCCTAAATCACCCTGATTTTTCGGGGACAGATCAAGTTTCATTTGGTGAAAAAAATGCATTTGCCATAACAGGTCCTGGTGAATATGAAATCAAAGATGTTTTTATCAAAGGCTTCAAATCAGAATCAAAATACGGTGGGGAAAACAGACTCAATACTATATACACGGTCAATCTGGAGAATATGCATCTCTGTTTCCTCGGTGCTCTCTCATCAAAAGATTTACAAAGCGATGTTGCAGAGACTATAGATGACATAGATATTCTCTTTGTATCAGTTGGTACTGATGGCATCCTTTCTCCAAGCGATGCTTATAAATTGGCTGTAAAACTGGAGCCGAAACTGATTATTCCTCTCTATTGGGGCAATTCAGCCGCTCTCAAAACCTTTCTCAAAGAAGCCGGTGAAGAAAATACAAAACCAGTGGATAAATTAACCTTGAAGAAAAAAGATTTGGAAGGCAAGGAGGCGGATGTGATAGTCCTCGAACCGACTACCTAGTCTTTTGCTTTGCGGATTCGCCCATATCATAATTGTCATGTTTCAATATTTAGAAAAATTGAGGAAAAAGCCCGAAGGGGATAGACGAAAAGTAGTTCTCTGGATTTCTCTCGGCATTACAGTGGCAATTGCTCTCATCTGGGGCATTACTCTTACATTTCGCATAGACAACACGGATTTTTCTTTTGCTGACGATGCCGCCAGTGACAAAAAAATACCAAGCCTCACCGAGACTTTCTCTAATTTTATGGATCAAGTAGGCAATATCATAGACAACAGTACGACTTACCAGAGTCCAACTACTACAGAAGTAATCGAATAATGAAATAAGTAATCGTTTTGTCAACTATTTAAAAATGCTCAAAAATGCTATACTTTAAGCAATATAACGCTTGTAAAAGAGCATTATTTTTTCTTTATGAGTCCAAAAAATCCCCAGTCTAATTCAGAATCTTCAGTACCAGAGACAAAATCTGTATCGCGAAATTCGGGCATTGTTTCGCGTTCAATTGTCACAGAAATGCGCGAGTCGTATCTGGACTATGCCATGTCGGTCATTACCTCGCGCGCTCTGCCGGATGTGCGCGATGGTTTGAAACCTGTTCATCGTCGCATTCTCTATGCCATGAACGACATCGGTCTCACGGCTAGCGCCAAAACCAGAAAATCTGCGACCGTGGTGGGAGACGTGCTCGGCAAATATCATCCCCACGGCGATGCAGCAGTCTATGAATCCATGGTCAAAATGGCTCAGGATTTTTCCATGCGTTATCCGCTCATCATCGGCCAGGGAAATTTTGGCTGTTTTACTATAGATACCAAAATCCGTCTTTCTGACGGTAGAAACATCTCGTTTGGCGATCTCATTGAAGAAGACAAAAAGGGTAAGAAAAATTATACATTTACTTCTGACGTGGACGGAAAAATAAAAATTGCTCTTATACAAAAACCGCACCTTACAATAAATAATGCAAAGATAATGAAAGTTGTACTCGATAATGGAGAGGAAATAAAATGTACTCTCAATCATAAATTTCTACTCAAAAATGGTGAATATATAGAAGCAGAAAACTTGAAATCAGGTATGTCGCTCATGCCTCTATATACGAGACTTTCAAATAAAGAAGATAGTGATATTTCTGAAATGTCAGGTTATGAGATGATTTTTCATCCAAATAATAATAAATGGGAATTTACTCACCGTTTGGCTGATGATTACAATCTCTCGAATAACATATATACAAAATTTTCTGGAAAAGTCAGACATCATACAGATATGATTTCTTTAAGACATGAGAATAATCCTGAATATCAGGCAATGATGCATGAAAAAATTATTAAAGGTAATAAAAATCATACTAAAAATATTACCGGCAAGAAAAAATTTGATGCTATATGTAAGGAAGTTTTGATGTCTGGTGTTGAACTGTCTGAAATGGCATATGAAAATAAGCGTACTAATTTGTATCCTTATGGTTCGGCAACGCTTTGGAATACAGGTGTAAGTAAGTATTACAATGGGGATATAAATAGAATTAAAGCTGAATTAGTTGCAAACCACAAAATCAGAAAAACTATTTTTTTGAAACAGCGTGAAAATGTATATGATCTTACAATTAATGATACGCATAACTTTGCATTATCTGCCGGAGTTTTTGTTCACAACTCAATCGATGGTGACGGTGCGGCGGCTATGCGATATACCGAGGCAAAAATGTCGCGTCTGGCTATGGAGCTCCTGCGCGATCTAGAAAAGGAGACCGTTGATTTCCGTCCTAACTATGACAACACCAAAAAGGAGCCGATTGTTCTGCCTTCAGCTGTTCCGAATTTGCTCCTCAACGGTACACTTGGCATAGCTGTCGGTATGGCCACGAACATTCCGCCCCATAATCTCAGTGAAGTGCTCGATGCCACTCTTCATCTCATAGAAAATCCAGATGCGCCGACAGAGGACTTGCTCAAATACATAAAAGGTCCTGATTTTCCAACTGGCGGAATTATTTACAGCGAGAGAGATATTCAACACGCCTATTCAACCGGCCGTGGAGGCATTTTGGTTCGTGGCGAAGCCGAAATCGTGGAGAATAAATCCGGTCAATTCCAAATCATCATCACTTCCATTCCATATCGCGTGGTCAAAGCCGATCTCATCATGACTATTGCCGATCTGGTGCGTGAGAAAAAAATAGAGGGCATACGAGGCTTGCGTGACGAATCGGCAAAAGACATTCGCGTCGTTATTGACCTAAAAAGTGGTGCTCATCCGCAGAAAATTTTAAACTTCCTCTACAAGCATACCCAGATCGAAGATACTTTCCATCTCAATGTCGTAGCCTTGGTCAAAGGCGTGCCGGAGACACTTTCTCTAAAATCGATTCTTGAACATTTCATAGAACACAGGGTGGAAGTAGTGAAGCGTCGTAGTATATATGATCTAAAAGTAGCCGAAGCTCGCGAGCATATTCTCATTGGTCTCAAAAAAGCTCTCGATCATATAGACGAAATCATAAAGCTCATAAAGAAATCTCGCGATGTAGAAGATGCCAAGGCTACGCTCATGAAAACGTTCAAATTTTCTGTTCTCCAAACGCAGGCAATTCTTGATATGCGCTTGCAGAAACTAGCTGGTCTAGAGAGGAAGAAAATAGAAGACGAGCTCACGGCTATTCAAAAGTTAATAAAAGAATTAAAAGAACTTTTGGCAAGCTCAAAGAAAATTCTCGACGTCATAAAAACCGAGCTTATAGAAATAAAGACAAAATACGGCGATTTGCGCAGAACGAAAGTCATAAAGCATGGGGCGAAAGTATTGTCGGATGAAGATCTGATTCCGGATGTTGAGAGTGTCCTCGTTCTCACTCAGGGCGGATATGTAAAGAGAACGGCGCCTGATGAGTATCGTCGGCAAAAGCGGGGAGGTGTCGGTGTCATTGATTTGGATACAAAAGAAGAGGATTTTGTCACAAACTTGCTCACAGCCAGCACCCATAGCGATATTCTTTTCTTTACGGACAAAGGCAAGGCCTATCAAATAAAAATGTATGAACTACCTGAAGGCAAACGCGCCACCAAAGGCAAAGCACTGGTCAATTTCATATCTTTGGCCGATGATGAAAAAGTGACCTCCATATTACCCATGCCAAAAGAATCAAAACAAATGGCAGAACTCTCTCTCATGATGGTGACAAAGCTCGGCACAGCCAAAAAAGTAAAAGCGGCGAGCTTTCATGACGTGCGCCGATCGGGTCTCATCGCTATCACCCTCGAATCCGGTGATTCTCTCATGTCAGTGTCTTTTGTTTCAAAAGGTGATGATGTGTCCATTGTAACTTCAGAAGGTCAATCAATCAGATTTCGTGAATCAGATGTACGCGAGATGGGACGAGGGGCTTATGGTGTGCGTGGCATCGCTCTCGCCAAAGGCGACGCGGTCATCAGTGCCGATGTCATAAAAGCTCTCGGAAAAGGCACTCGCATCATAGTTATTTCCAAAAACGGCTACGGCAAGACAACTCTGGCGAGTGAATACAAAACCCAAAAGCGTGGCGGTTCAGGAATTCTCACTATGAAAGTGACAGACAAAACCGGTCCCGTTATTTCTGCTAAAGTTATAACAGAAGAAGACAGCGAGCTCGTGGCAATGTCCAAGAAGAGCCAAGTAGTGCGCGTAGAACTCTCGGAAATCCCAACTCTGGGTCGCCAAACCCAAGGCGTGCGAGTTATGAAATTGCGAGAGGGTGATTCATTAGCATCGGTTGTGTGTCTATAAGAGCGAAAGAAGTGTCCTCGTGGAGGACGACGTCCTCGCCTGCTGGCTCGGCGTCTCATTCTCGGCCCGTCGGCCTCCGAAAGCCTCCACTCAAACACCTCTTTCGCTCTGGGGATAATATAGGAAATGATTAGCAAAATATGCCTAAAATAAAGGGTTTTTCAGGAATTCGCATGAATATTAGGAAATATACTTGACAATATATCAACTAGGGTGTATAATCGTTAGTGAAGATAGTTGTAAATTCTGGGGTCAAATGCAACTCGGTTGCTAATTACTCCTCAGAATACCA
>JBBTTY010000023.1:0-1079 GCA_038063975.1 Patescibacteria group bacterium
TCTCTTCTTCTCTT
Organism: Patescibacteria group bacterium; assembly: GCA_038063975.1. GTDB lineage: Bacteria > Patescibacteriota > Minisyncoccia > Phycocordibacterales > UBA6065 > UBA6065. Next base: position 15 of record JBBTTY010000023.1, read on the forward strand.
GTTTCTGGTGAAAAGTCCAACCCACACTCACCCACCGCCACCACTTTTTTGTGATGAGACAGTTTTAAAAGAAGTTCTTTATTAAAAGCTTTCGCTTCCGGATGACATCCGACAGTGGCAAACACTCGTGGAAACTTTTCGGCTATATCAACCGCCTTCTTCGAACTATCCAAATCTGACCCGCAGCAAATCACAGTTTCTAATCCCGCTATTACCTCCCCGGGATTCTCAAACTCCTGCAAATGGCAATGCGCATCTATCACTTTTCTATTATACTTGGGAGATGAATCAAACATCTTCTGAAAATAGTCGCAAACAAATAGTAGCAATAGTTTTATACAAAGACGGGAAAGTCCTAGCCGGTGTAAGAAAAGCTGATAGAGCCTTAGACGCGGGAAAATGTGTATTTCCCGGTGGTCACGTTCAGAATGGAGAAAACTTGGAGACTGCCATAAAGAGAGAGATGTTGGAAGAGCTGGGAATAAAATTGATAAACCCAAAACTGATATATTCGACAGATTTTGATACTAAAGGAGAATTACAAACAATAAATTTTTTCGGATGCACTGAATTTGAAGGTGACCCGATTCCTCTTGAAGATGCCCAACATATTTGGATTGACCCAAAAACAGAAAGTCATCTTTTTTCATACGACCTGAGTAGAACAGTCCTGGCAAAGTTTTTACTTGATGCGGGGAAATAGGGGAGCACCACTCTTAATCTCTGGTCCTTTAAATTGCGCCAATATTTTCTCCGCCGTCTCCGGTAAAAATGGTTGTAATGCCGTCGCGATTCTCAGGATATTTTCTCTGTAGCCCGCCAGGATTTTTTCCAGATCGTTCCCCTCCAATTTCCACGGTTGATCCTTTTCAATTTGCTGGTCCAGTTCAGAAATCCATTCCCAAATTGTTTTCAACGCCTCATCAAATCTAAATTTATCCAAAAATTTCTCATCCGTAAACTGAATACTGAATACCGAATACTGAATACCACTTCTTTCTATCAATTTAGCCACCCTCGCCACCAAGTTTCCCAATCCATTCGCCAAATCAGCATTATATGCCT
>JBBTTY010000024.1:0-4112 GCA_038063975.1 Patescibacteria group bacterium
CTTGAAGTGGAAGATTTGAGAGATTTTTTGAAAAATATTCTTAAAAAAGAAAACCAAACGCTTCCTGCTTATTTATCGACCACTACTCCCGTTTCAGCCACAAATAACAAAAAACTTCACTTTGTCCTGCATTCATCATCACTTGGTTTAAATATTTACGACAATCAAGGCAATCATACAGGTATTTCTACCACTACTGGTTCTCTGGAAGAGAAAATTCCAAATGCTTATTATCAGGAATTTGGCCAAGTGAAATATATAAGCGTGCCAATTTCTCCACCTGCAGAGCATCATGATTCTCCACCTTCTTTGCATGTCATTATAAGTAAAAGCTACGAGCATTACATTTCCAACTCGGAAACCGCACATAATGATGATTCTTTTACTCTGGAGATTGATGAAACGATCGGAAATGATATTTCAACCACAACTTCTTTTATTGATATTGCTGCAAATGAAAAAACTCTGGCAAAAATAGACATAATATTAGAGTCAATTTCCGATATGCCACCATTGAAAGTTGATGAAAATGATGACGGTCTTGTGGATTTTGAGGTTAAACCGGGGGAGGTTTTTATATCCGCAGAGGTGGTTTTGGAAAATCAGAAAATTATAAGTAATGAAACAAATAATTCTATGAAAACAATATATGAAAAATATGAAAAAATAGAGCCAGAAATCATTGTCTCAAATAAACAATCGGGACAAAGTAGGCATTCAACCATTCAGTCTTTTGGCACGACAACTGTTTACAAGACATCTATTAGAGATATACAAGAGCTGATTGATTCTATCAAATTACCAGATTCGGTTAATGTAACTTTCGACACAAACCACCAAAAACAAGCCGAGAATCTCGTAAAAAAAACAGATACGAATATTCAGACAGCCGCAGTTTTTAATAGCAGTTCAAATATGAGAAGTACTCTCTATTCGATAATGTCCATTATCATTGCTATACTTAAAGCGATCTGGATATGGATTTTAAGACTATTTAGTTTATGACAAGAAAAAAGACAGTGTTTCTCTATTCATGAGTGGATTGTTTTTAATCATGTCCTTTATAAAAACCATCAAAGACGCCAAAAACTATAACAGTTTGCTTTTTGTCCTTTATAGATATAGGGCAATTAGTATGACGTAAATTGAGACGGAAAAGTTATCCACATATATTAATCATCCCGTCTAGCAAATGTTGATATACTTGTAGTGCAATACAGGATTTCCCGGCAGTGCTATTTTTATTATTTAATTGTTTTGGTTATGTACTTAAAAAACTTGGTTGGTAAGATTTTGAGTCGCGGTCCAGTTTCTGTAACATTGGCGGTTGTATTATCAGTTCTCGTCGTCACTGCGACAGTCGGCGCAGCTACGACCATCAGCACCAATATAAACACCGCAGGAACGCTTACGGTTACAGGTGCTTCAACTCTCACCGGTGACGTTGCCGCTGGAGGTGCTTTGACAGTTACAGGCGCTACTGCGCTTAATGGTAGTACGACCATTGGAAATGCTGCGGCTGACAACATAACCATAGCTGGTCATGCCACAAGCTCGCAAACGTTTGCCACACTTGGTAACTTCTATGTCAACGGCTATGCTACGACCACAGCTTCAACTGGCGCTATTGCTACTGAAGGTGCTTTGACAGTTACAGGCGCTACTGCGCTTAATGGTAGTACGACCATTGGAAATGCTGCGGCTGACAACATAACCATAGCTGGTCATGCCACAAGCTCGCAAACGTTTGCCACACTTGGTAACTTCTATGTCAACGGCTATGCTACGACCACAGCTTCAACTGGCGCTATTGCTACTGAAGGTGGCATAACCGTCGGTACTGGCGGAACGGCTATGACTAGAATTTACAAAGGAACATGTAATCTCACAGGTATGGATGGTGTTCATAATGCTTCAACGACCAAAGCATACGGCTGTGCTGTGACGGGTGTAGTTTCAGGAGATTTGGTGTTCACTCAACTCGCAACATCGACGGCATTTGCCACGGACACTAACTGGCAGATTGTAGGTGCCATGGCCTCAAGCACGGCTGGGCAGGTAGATGTTCTCATTTGGCACAGTGGTCAGTCTGTAGCCCCATCAGTTACAGGAGTAGGTTCAAGCACACGATACCTCATAATCCGCTAATGATGAGTATTATTATTAACTTCGACAACTCATGAAAAAAATACTCATCGGCGCGGTCGCGCTCGCAGTCTTGGTGTCGCCATCGTTAGCAATTGCCGCATCCAACGACGTTTCTCTCACCACTGATACAGTTCTTACTGTAGGAGGTATCGATCTCAATGTTGCTGGGTCAACCGCCGCTCTGGAATCGATAGAAATGGCTGACAGCGGTAACAGTTTCACAGTAGTTTTGTCGAGCGGCTCCTCATTCAAAATTACTTCGGCTGATCGCCGTGTTCTCACGACCGACGCTCCAGCTAAATATATTCTGACTGATAGTTGCAGTAGCTCTGTATCTACACTAGAACTCGCTTCTTATTCTGGAACAGTTACTATCGTTATAACGCCGACGTCTACTATATGTACCATTACCACGGCGCAAGCAACGAGCGGTACGGGTAGAGGTAGCAGTGGTGGTGGAGCGGTGACGACTAAAAAAGTAGTAGCGCCAGTGGTAAAGACAGCGACTCCTGTGGCAACGCAAGCATCTGCTACAGCAAAAGTAGCGGCGGCTGGTTCAAACGCGAAATTCACTCGCGCTCTCAAAGTCGGTTCGGCGGGAAATGATGTTAAACAACTTCAGCAATTCTTGAATGCAAATGGCTTTACAGTTGCTTCTAGTGGTGTCGGTTCTCCGGGGAAAGAAACTACCTACATGGGTAAATTGACCCAGAAAGCTATAAAGAAATTTCAAGTCAAGTACGGCATAGTTTCTAGCGGTACTCCAGAAACAACGGGATATGGAAACCTAGGACCTAAAACTCGCGCAAAATTGAACGAGCTCATGGGGCGGTAGTTAGTTTGATGGAAGTAAAAAAACAAACAGGTACAAGCTAGTCGAGAACCTCCGCAGGAGAGGATTTGTCAAAGGTCTGTCCTTGACAAATCCGACCCGAGGACTGTTCGAGAATAGCTTGTACCTGTTTGTTTTTTATTTTCTTGCAAAAAATCTATAAATCGGTTAGTCTCTACTGTGAAAGGCCAGAGAAAGCAGGGTGCCCAAATTCATTAGGAATAGGGCTTTAATTTTCGAAAGAGACCCTGTTGAGGTCGAACTCGCCTTCGGGCGCCTTTTATTTATAAGTCAAAGAAGTAAAAATACATGCCACTCTCCAAAGACAAAAAGAAAGAGCTGGTTTCAGAGTTAGAAGCAGTCTTTAAAAATTCAAGAGGTGTGGTGTTTGTGGGTTTTAAAGGACTAAAGGTAAATGATGCCAATAAAATGCGCAGAGATTTCAGATCACAAGGTGTCGATTACATCGTAGCCAAAAAGACTCTGATGAACCGCGCTCTCGATAGAGCTCAGGTTTCCGGTACAAAACCGGAGATTACGGCGGAGGTCGCTGTCGCTTATAGCACCGACAATCTCACGCCGGCTCGTGAAGTGGGAGGATTTCTGAAAAAGAATAAAGACATGCTCTCTATTCTCGGCGGAATTTTCGAAGGAAGATTTATCACTCGAGAAGAAGTCATAGCCTATTCCTCAATTCCAGACCGCCAGACTCTCTATGCTCAAATCGTCAACTTGTTCAATTCTCCAATTCAGGGATTTGTCATGGCGATCTCCGAGATTACAAAGAAGAAGCAGGTTTGATTATCAATAGCAAAAAAATATTATTAAAATTATGGAAACTCCAACAAAATTTAAAACACTCGTTGATTCACTCGAAACAATGTCGGTCCTAGATCTCCATGAACTCGTAAAGCATCTCGAGACTCGGTTTGGTGTATCTGCGGTGGCTGTGGCGGCGGCAGTAGCGGTAGCAAGTCCAGCAACAGAAGAAAAATCCACATTTACTGTTGAACTCACATCTGCTGGCGCTTCAAAAATCAGCGTCATCAAAGTCGTCAAAGAAGCTCTGGGTCTGGGTTTAAAAGAAGCAAAAGATCTCGTTGACGCGGCTCCAAAAGTACTCAAAGAGGGT
>JBBTTY010000025.1:0-25300 GCA_038063975.1 Patescibacteria group bacterium
ACAAATGAAAAAGTAAGGGCGGCGGGCGAAATAGAATCCGCTTTTTCTCGTCTGCTTGTCATTATGGAGAATTATCCACAATTAAAGTCCTCGGAAAATGTTTTGACTTTGCAGTCTCAAATAGAAGGCACAGAAAATCGCATATCGGTCGAACGTGGTAGATTCAATGACAGCGTACGCGGATACAATTTACTCGTCAGTCGTTTTCCGAGCGCTCTGGTGGCAAAACTCTTTAGTTACTCATCAAAGCCTTATTTTCAATCAGTTGAACAGGCGGATGAGGCTCCGAAAGTAGAGTTTTAAATAAAATATGGAAAATATGCTCTCTTCGAAGAACGAGAAGGATGTTCTTGTGGAGTACGGAAATTTTTCTACTGAAAAATTTCCTCGTTTCCGGCGCCAGTCGCGCCTCCAAAGCCTCCACGCAAATATCCTTCTCGTTTTACACAGAGACTCGTGCCTGCGGAGGTTCTCATCGGGCATATTTTCCATATTTTTGCTGTCTATAATTTTACTTATTTCTCTGGCCTTTCCTGTTTCGGCGTATCAGAGTCCTGGAAAGCCTTCTGGTTTTGTAAATGATTTTGCTAATGTATTTTCGATTGATCAAAAAACGTCTCTGGAAGCAAAGTTTTCTTCTTTGGAAAAAGAAACGAGCATAGAGGTTTCTGTTGTCACCATACCTCTGCTCGGCGATGAGACGATAGAAACCTATTCAGGAAAGTTATTTGAAGAGTGGAGCATAGGCAAAGCAAATCAAGACAACGGTCTGCTTATTCTCGTTTCGCCGAGTGATAGACAGGTGCGCATAGAGGTCGGTTATGGCCTCGAGCCTGTGATTACAGACGCTGTTTCTTCCGCTATCATGCGCAATGTCATGATTCCGGCTTTTAAAAGCAATGATTATTTCAGGGGTATAAACTCTGCTACGGACCTCATCATAGGACTCATAAAAAGCGATCCGGAAACAGAGCAATATATCGAATCAAATACAGAAAATAAAAGGAAGGTAGACGTATCAGAGCTTTTATTTTTTGTTCTCATCATAGCTTTTCAGTTCATTCCTGTAATCATATACAGCAAATCGTGGTGGCTCGGTGGCGTCATAGGATTTTTGCTCGGTCTGCTCCTATTCTATTCTTTCATTGCTGGTGTGATAATCGCGGTTATAGGTCTCATACTCGACTACTTTCTCTCTAAAAAGTTTGGAGGCAAGCGTCCGCCGGGAGGTCATAACGGTGTCTGGTTTGGTGGATTCGGAGGTGGACGAGGATCGGGTGGTGGAGGTTTTGGCGGATTCGGTGGAGGTTCTTTTGGTGGTGGTGGTTCGTCTGGACGTTGGTAAAATTTGGAAAAATTTGGAGAATGACAGAAAATCAAGTATAAAGAGAGCGCCTAGGAGGGTTCGCATAGTGGTCTAGTGCACATGCTTGGAAAGCATGTGTGGGGAAACCCACCAGGAGTTCGAATCTCCTACCCTCCGCCAGAAAACCCTTTTATCTGAATAAATTGGCGAACGCTCTGCCGACTTGGGCCAACAACAAGTCAGATTCCTTTTGTTGAAAGTAGCTATAATAAGCTTTTTGTTTAGATATGTTTTTTGCCAAGTTACAAGCTGCGCCGGTCCAACTGCCTCCTATTTGCGAACAATATAATGAGGCGCTTGGCGGTGTGTATGTTCCGCTACCAGAAGGCGGTGTATAAGTTCCACCACCACCCGAAGGCGCAGTATAAGTTCCCGAAGTGTCCGAAGGAGTCGAACTTACGCACGCTGTGCCGTTCCAATACTGTCCAGAGGAACAGGCAGTACCACTGCTAGATGGCATAGTAGTGTTACTAGACGGCATAGTATTGCTCTGACACGCTGTGCCATTCCAGTAATGATCGGTCGAACACTGTCCAGTTGTAGGTGAACTTGTTACGCATGCTGTACCACTCCAGTATTGTCCGGAAGAACAGCTCGTATTGCCAGTCATATTTGGCATTTGACAATAACTCGTTGAAGAATTCCATGTGCCACCAGCTTGGGCGCAACCTGCCGATGGATCTGTGCTGGTGGTAGTATTTGCGACGCAAGCTGTGCCATTCCAATATTGCCCACTGGAACAAACGGTGCCACTTGTTGAAGACATACAATAACCTGTGCCACCGCTTGGAGGAGTGTACCAATACTGTCCGGGAGGACAGGAAGTGTAGCTACGACAGTCGTTCGGACAACTCGTTGTCTCACCACTTTCGCAAATATAGTTTCCGCAGGAAGAAACGGCTGTCGCTTGTTGACACCAACCGTTACTACCGGACGTGTTCCAATTACATGTTTGAGAAGCACTGACACAACTTGCTTGGTTAGTGTAGGAACCACAGCCACCACTTCCAGAATTTACGCAGGCCGAACCGTTCCAATACTGTCCTGACGGACAACTTTGCGGATTACTTGTTGTAGGAGAGCAAGCGTTATTAAACCAATTGCATTCGGGAGTTGCCAGACAAGCTGATTGTGTCTGGGCACTAGGTGAGCTACAGCCACCGGAAACAGTCGTGGAATTGACACAAGCTGTGCCATTCCAATATTGTGCCATTGGACAAGAAGAAGTATTAGTTGTCATGCCACGCACGCCTTGGCATTCCATAGAATTATATTCAGAATTAGCTGTGTCATAACAATTTGTTCGGGGTTGGCATTGGCTGGTCGAAGATTTCCAATATTGGGTGGAATAATTACACGAACCTACAATTGTTGGTGTCTGGGTGACACAAGATCTGCCGTCCCAGTATTGTCCAGAAGGACAGGCTTGTCTCGCCGTTATGTCGCGGCAACTATAATATACTCCGCATTCGTTGGATCTATAGGTCTCATACTTCTCTTGCTCGGCTGGGCAAGAACTGACGGTTGGCATCATTGGACACTTGGTGGTATCGATTGGTCTGTAATTTTCTATGGCAATGCAGGCACCAGAAGTAGGGCATCCTCTAGTATCAGAAGTCTGTTGTCGCATTTGGCCTTCCGGACATGGTGATGGCATAGAATATGCCGGACAAATAGGAAACGGTTGCGGAACAGGTTGTGGATAATATCTTTCGTAAGTATTGGTTGTGTTTGCGCAGGCCGTTTTTGCTTTGGCAAAGTCGCCACTACTGATGGCTGCTAAACATTCTGGACTTGGTCCAACTGGTTGCTGCGGCTGATAAGGATATTGAGGATTTTGAGGATATTGATTGAATCTGGGATCAGTAAATCTTTCATTTAAGTTATTAAATTTCTGGGCGACTGTACTTTGATCGAAAATCTGGCTTTTAGCTCCAAAGGCAATACACTCTGCTCCATTTGCCGGCTGGTTGCAATATTTGAAGCATTCTTCCGGTCCCCTGCATCCTCCAGGCCCGGCTATTCCTGCCGATCTTGAATCTTGATTATATTCGTTTAGCCTCTCTGTCATTCGTTCTCCTTCAGTGATATGACCTTTGATTTCATTGACAATTTTCCGCGCGCCAGGAGAATTTTTAGCAATTTCCTCTATGCGACTCAATGACTTCTTGGCTCCTTCCAAGCATTGTTTGCTGATATCAGAATTATAAGTATTTTCACAACGTGATGGATCAAAGCCAATGGATTCGGACATTACTTTGAATATTTCAGATTGATAATCAAATTCTCTACGAAATTCATCAGGCAAAAATTCTCGGCAGGATTCCGGATTGAAACGACAATCATCGAAATTAACCCCTCGGGCCTTTTGTGAGAAGCTCTCCAGCAGTTTTAAGCCGTCTTCAATTTCTCTTTGAGTTGCATAGCCGTTCTTCACAGCGAAATTTCCGCAAGCACGGGCCAAACCGAGATTACTTTCCTCAAAAGCTCTGTCGCAGGCGTTTTTAATTGCCCCTTTGCCTATCAATTTTTGACCATCCGGCGTCAGTAGCTCCATTTTTTTAATTCCTTCCGTATAGTATTCTTTGATAAGCGTTGTCTGTTGCCGTGCATCTCGCAAATTTTTGACGCCTTCAGCACCGAAAAATTTTTCGGCTATTCGGTCGCAATCGGTGATTGATTCCGAACCAGACTTTAGACAAACTTGCCCGGCCTGTTCGACATTGATTTTACCTAATCCTGAATATTCTCCGGCGAGTAAGGAATTTTCAAGATCAAGCATTCGTTCTACTTCTCTAGCTTTTGCATTTTCCTTTGGAATATAATCTCCGACTAATTTTTCCTTGTTGGACAGATCACTGCTGGCCTTGACGCAGGCAATGAGCTCCTCACGAGATAGATTCTCTGGTGATTTCCGACAAGTTTTCATATCCACACCGGCGTCTCTAACCGTATTTATGATTGTTTCAGCAGTGTTCACTGTTTGCCGAGTGACACCCATTGTGCTAGCCAGAGCAGGCTTTTCGCTCAAGATTTTGTTGGCTAGCGCCAAAATTTCTTGGTCGAAATTATCTCCACTTACTGTACGCAATCGTTCCAAAACTTCTGTTTTGAAAGCTACCGCTATTTTTTCTTGTTCTGGAGTATAAATGTCGTATTTTTGGGCCAGAGTTATGCCTTGCTCTATGTTGGCATCAAATTTTTCGGCGCATTGAGCTGTGGTTTGACAACCTAAATCTCTGGCCAATGAAGTGAGTTCCTGTGGAATATCAGTAGTAGCAGTTGTTTCAGTGATGGTTTCGGTTTGAGCCAAAACAACGCTCGACATCAATGCCAGTCCCAGCCCCATAACTAGCCCTGAAAAAGTTATTCTTTTAGTTAAGTTCATTTGGTTTTTAATCAAATGGATTTAAAGTCTTCTTGGCTTTTTCAAATGGATTGGCTTCAACTCCCTCTAGAGGATTTGCCACTTTAAAAGGATTAGCCTCATCGGTCGCCGCCTTGGCCGCCTTATTGCCAGCCTCTTCTTGCTGGGCCTTAATATCGGCGACAGCGGTTTCGTACCCTTTATCATATTTTTTGTCGGCGTACCAAAAACCAAGCGCAATTATTACTATCAAAACAATAATCATCTTTATCCATGTTTTTTTATCCATTTGATTTAAAAAAATTTAACCTTTTAATTCAATAAGCATTGTTAATTATATAACTTTTTTTAAAATACCAATAAAAGTTATCAACAGGTATAGATTTCTCCAAATTTAAGGAAATTGAGCCATAAAGTTGTATACTGTATTGATGAAAACAGGCGACCTTTCTCCTTTGGTGAACGACACCTACTACAATTTGGGATCAAAAACCTTTTGGTATTTCTTTTCAAAAAATTCTCTGATCAGTTTTGTTTTTCTCATCATAGCGCTCATCATATCCATCTTTCGCTCATATTTGACAGCCAATCCGGATATGGCAGGTTTTTTGCGCATAGCATCATGGTTTTCTTTTATCGTTGCTATGGTCGCATTTATCATAGCTTTTATCTCGAGTAAAATGGTCTATAAAAACACAGGTTTTCTCTTGGGAGAAGATGCACTGCTCTTGCGACACGGAATCTTTACAAAAGAAGAATTTGCTGTTCCATACCGCCAAATTCAAAATATAGAAATAGAGAGGACTGTCGGCGATCAAATAATGGGCATTTCAAAGCTCATTATTCTCACGGCTGGTCATGAAAACGACGAAGAAGAAAAGAAAGATGATCCTGAGGGTATAATACCTTCTATAGATCAGCATATAGCAATGTCGCTTCAGACAGAGTTACTAAAACGAACCAATATACAAAAAGTAATTCAGGTGAAATAATACAACATCATATGAATGCCTTTTTTGAAGTTTTTATGTCATCCGTATCTCGCTTGGATGATGTCATTCTCTACGCCGTACAATCCATCGGTCCGGCTTGGAAAACAACTGCTTGGTTCCTCTCTCATGGTATCGGCTCGTATCCGATCATGGTTGCTGTTCTAGTCGTGGCATTACTTCTTATAGAAAAACGCAGAATCGCTTTAGAAATCATAATTATTACCGCTATTTCTTTTGTGGCAATATATTTCGTAAAGGATTACTTTGATGCGCCTCGGCCATATACAGTAGATAGTGCGGTAATAGCATACGATCACGAAGATAGTCCGGCAATGCCATCACGTCACGCAGTAATGTCCATGGTTATTCTAGGTTGGCTCGTATTGAAGCATCCAAAAAGCAAAATTCTACTCTACGGCGGGACATTACTCATCCTTCTCATCGGTCTTTCTCGCCTATATCTCGGTGTCCATTATCCATCACAGGTCATAGCAGGTTGGCTTTTCGGCATTCTCTTTCTTTATATTTTTTACAGTATAGACAAACGACTCTGGTCGCCCTTCAAAAAAGAAATTCGGAAGCGGTAAAAATTATATCTTTCTCGGTTTGTAATCTGCGGGAGCTTTGGCGAGCCATTCTCCTATTTGTTTTTGAGTAAGTAGACCTCTCTGGGCACCTATGTTCTGAACGACTGAAGCGGAATTAATGAGTGCCCAGCGCAGAGCTTCATCGAGTGTTTTTCCAAGAGCGAAAGCGGTAGTGATAGTAGAAGCAAATGCATCACCTGCGCCTGTACGTTCGAGAGGTGGTTTCGGATCAGGATACGGAGGCATGAAATAAGCATTTGTGCCGTCATAGACATATGCGCCTCTAGGTCCGTCTGTTACAAAGACTGTTTTCGGCCCGATATCGCAAATCATAACCATGAGCTTCTTTATATCTCTCTCATTTGTTTTGAGTATTTTCTGTGCTTCTTCTCTATTACAGAAAAATAAATCAGAACGGCCATAAAGTCCTCTTAATTTTTCAACTCCAAGGCCCATTTGAAAAGTGCCCGGCTGAAAGGCCACTTTGATATCTGGATTTTTTGTCAGCCATTCTATGATGGCCAAATGATATTCATACGAATTGGCACCAAGTGAAGATATATAGACCCATTGCGGATTTTTTGGAATGCGAGGTAGGCAATAGGGAAAATCCTGATGTTTTACAAGTATTGTACGCTCGGCATCATACCAGAGGACATAGTGGTAATTTGTCTCCATACCTTTGTGGATGGAAATAAATCTCCTATCTACTCTGTCTCTCTTCAATGATTCCAGACATTCTTTGCCGTTTTCATCTGTGCCGACATCTGTCACGAGAGCAGATGATAGACCGAGTCGTGTAGCTGCTACAGCCGCATTGGCGCTATTGCCGACGGCTCGGACGATAGTAACAGATTCATAAGGAATTTTGTCCCCGAATTTCATGCATAATTCACATTTATCACGGTTTACATTGCATGTCACATGAGCTTCTTTTAATTTGATAAAAGCATCGGTGGTAATATCGCCAATGGCCAGCAAATCAATTTGTTTTAAAAACATACTTGTATTGTACCAAAAAGCAAAAATATTTATATGGTAAAATAAACTTATGAAAACCCTCGGCGAATATGTGGCGGATGCAGTGGAGAGAAAAGTGGCCATAGGGCACTTTAATATTTCCAATATAGAGGGCTTTTGGGCGGTTGTCAGGGCAGCTCAAGAACTGAATGTGCCAGTCATTATAGGTGTTTCAGAAGGCGAGAGGAGTTTTATAGGTCTCACCCAGGTGAAAGCTTTGGTGGAAGCTCATGTCCGCGAAACTGGTCAACCTGTATTTTTGAACGCTGATCATACTTATTCATTCGATAAAGTAAAAGAAGCAGTGGATGCCGGATATGATGCCGTCATATACGATGGTACAGAGCAGAGTTTTGATGACAATGTAAAAACAACGAGAAAATGTGTAGAGTATGCCAAGAAAAAAAATAAAAATATATTAGTGGAAGGAGAACTGGGTTTCATAGGTAAATCTTCAAAAATTCTGTCTGGTATTCCGGCAGGAGTAAAGATAAGCGAAGAGTTTTTGACCAAACCAGCAGAAGCTAAAAAATTTGTAGTAGAAACAGCTGTCGATCTCTTGGCACCGGCTGTGGGTAATATTCATGGTATGCTCGTGGGTGGCAAAGATCCGGCTTTGAATATAAAACGAATCAGAGAAATTAGTGATGCGGTAAAGATCCCTCTCGTTCTCCATGGTGGTTCGGGTAATTCAGCGGAAGATTTCAAGGCAGCCATAGACGCTGGTGTGGCTATCATTCATATAAACACGGAATTACGCGTGGCTTTTCGCAATACTCTGCGCCGAACATTGGAAGACAATCCCAACGAGATCACCCCATACAAAATCATGAAGCCATCAGTTTCAACTATGCAAAATGTCATCGTAGAAAAACTTAAAATTTTTAATAAGCTCTAAAAAATCAAAGCAATGGATTCGATTACTGTTTTAAAAAATTACCTGGCAGCAGTTTTCAGGGGAGATATTGACGATTCAAACGAAACACTTACAAAATTTTCACACGATGCTAGTCTCTTCGAAGTTCGTCCAAAAATCGTGCTTTTTCCGAAAGATACAGAAGATGTAAAGGCCGTGGTGCGTTTTGTTTATGAAAACAAAAAACAGTATCCAGATTTATCCGTAACTGTCCGTGCGGCAGGCACATGTATGGCCGGTGGGCCTATAAATGATTCAATTATTTTGGATATAACGCGCTACATGCATGGCATAAAGAGTTTGACCAAAGAACAATCAGTACTTTTACCTGGTACCTTTTATAGAGATTTTGAGCCCGAAGCTACAAAACTTGGCGTGATGCTCCCATGTTATACAGCTTCAAAAAATATAAATACAATCGGTGGTATGGTGGGTAATAATTCGGCGGGGGAAAAAACCCTATATTACGGCAAAATGGAAAACTATATAAATGAGCTTCGTGTAGTTTTTGGAGATGGCAATGAATATGTCATAAAACCGCTCTCCAAGATTGAACTCGATAAAAAAATTAGCCAAAGAGATTTTGAAGGTAAAATCTATGAAAAAATTTGGGATATCGTTTCAAAAAATGCAGATTTGCTCGCCGGAGCCAAACCGAAAGTTTCAAAAAATTCAGCCGGATATTATATATGGAACGTCTGGGATGGAAAAAAATTCGATATCACAAAACTGATTGTTGGTTCCCAAGGAACTTTGGGTATCGTAACCGAAATTACTATGCGGCTGGTGCCTATAAAACCGGTATCAAAACTCTTTGTCATTTTCCTGCCGAATATTTCTAGACTTGGAGATATAGTAAACGATATACTCGAATTCAAACCGGAAAGCCTGGAATCATACGATGACAGCACCATCAGTCTGGCCGTCAAATTCTTGCCCGATCTCATCCATAATATGAAATTGTGGAACTTTATATGTCTAGCTTTCCGTTTTATACCCGAAGCCATAATGGTTCTCACAGGGGGCATGCCAAAATTGGTTCTGCTCGTAGAATTCAGCGGGGAAAGCGAGGTTGAAGTAAATCGAATAATCGACGGCTTAGAGAAAAAAATTAACCAATACGGATTGCAGACGCGCAGAGCAAAAGATGGACTTGATTCAGAGAAATATTGGACAGTCAGACGTGAGAGTTTCAATTTATTGCGCAAGCATATAACAGGCAAGCGCACAGCGCCTTTTGTAGATGACGTCATAGTGCCGCCTCACACTATGCCGGATTTCTTGCCGAGAATGAGAAAAATTCTCGATGATTACAAGCTTCTCTACACTATAGCCGGACACGCCGGTAATGGAAATTTTCATATTATCCCTCTGATGGATATGAAAGATGATAAAAACATAAAAATCATAGATGAAGTTTCTGATAAAGTTTATGATTTGGTTCTATCATACGGCGGATCAATTACAGCCGAGCATAATGACGGCATTGTCAGGACGCCGTATCTCTCAAAAATGTTTTCATCAGAAATTATAGATATTTTCAGACAGATCAAGGAAATTTTTGATCCCTTGATTATTTTTAATCCTGGCAAAAAAACTGACTGTACAAAAGAATATATGATGCAACACTTGGTCAAGTCGTGACACAATGATCTTTTCGCTATTTACAATTAGCAAAATCCATATATACTGAAAAACCTATGGCTATAACGCTCCAAGTAGAAAAAAGGGATAAAAAGACTGATGTAAACGTCCTACGCAAAGCAGGCAGAATACCTGCCGTTTTTTACGGCAAAAAAGAGGCTTCAACATCTATTTCTGTTTCTGCTATTGATTTTTCTAAAACATATAAAAAAGCCGGCGAATCAACAGTCGTCATACTCAAAGGTGAAGGTATTGAGGTGGAATCAATCATCCATGACATAGATCTCCACCCTGTTACAGGCAAGCCGTTGCACGTTGATTTTTACGTATTTGAAAAAGACAAGAAAATCAAAGTAGACGTACCAATTGAATTTACAGGTATCGCTCCGGCAATCAAAGAACTCGGTGGTACTCTGGTCAAGGTGCTCTACGATATAGAAATCGAAGCCTTTCCAAAAGATTTGCCTCATAAAATAGAAGTAGATATTTCTAATCTGACTGGTTTCAAATCTGTCATTTCCGCCAGAGACATAAAATTACCCCATGGCGTAGAGCTCGCAATCAGAGGCGATGACATTATCGCTTCTGTTTCAGAACCAAAAGAAGAAATAGAGGAAGTAGCAACTCCAGTCGATCTCTCGGCTATTGAAGTAGAAAAGAAAGGTAAAGAGGCTAAAGAAGGCGAAGTTGGTGTGGAAGGAGAAACTATCAAAACCCAAACTGCTCCAAAAAGTGAAAAGGCAGAAAAAGCAGAGAAAAAAGCCAAAAAATAAAGCAAAAGCCTTGTATCCTTCTCTCGAACAGTCCTCGGATCGAATTTGTCAAGGACAGACCTTTGACAAATTTTCCCCTGCGGAGGTTCTCGATAAGGATACAAGGCTTTTGCTATAATACAGTTTATGTATATATATCGCGGTTTTCTGATTATTTTGCTCTTGGCCGGTTTTGGGCCATTTCTTGCTTCTGCTCAATCTCTCTCAAGCACACAGGTTTATCAGGACAAACTTCAAGTTGATTATGATCAAGCCCAAAAAGAGCTAGAGACTCTGACGGCGCAGAGTAATGAAATAAAAAGCCAAAAAGCCTCTCTCCAGCGCGACATCGCTCTCATTGATGCGCAAATCAAAGAAGCCCAAGCCAAAATAAATTTAAAGACTATTGCTATAAGCAAACTTACCAAAGATATTGGGATAAAACAGAATACTATTAGTGATTTAGAGGCAAAACTTGACCGAAGTTTTGAATCTATGGCTAATCTCTTGCGTCATACCCAGGAGTCAGATGCCATATCTCTGCCTATCATCATGTTCGGCAATAGGAATTTTTCACAATTTTTCAGAGAAGTTGATTCTATTCAAACTGTGAAAGAGGCTCTGAATACTTCTATTGATGACGTCAAAAATTTCAAGCAGGAAACTGAAACCGAAAAGATTGATCTGGAGGATAGAAAAAATCAGGAAACCAATGCCCGCGAAGAAATTTTGACGGCTCAGAGAATCATCCAGAGAAAGAAAACAGAAAAAAATAACATTTTGAAAGTGACAAAAGGCGCCGAAACGGCATATGCCAAATTGATAGAGGAAAAAGAGCGCAGAATTGCTCAAATTTCAACCGCTCTTTTTGCTTTGCGCGATACAGACGGTATTCAATTCGGCAAAGCTTTAGAATACGCAAATATCGCTTCGGAAAAAACAGGCGTGAGACCAGCGTTTATCCTAGCGATTCTCACCCAAGAGACTTCGCTTGGAAAAAATCTAGGTTCTTGTTATTTGCGTGATTATACTTCCGGCGCTGGTGTCTCTGTAAAGACAGGTGATGCAAAACCGAGAACCATGAATCCCACGCGCGATGTGCAATTATTTTTGGATATAACCAGAAACCTCGGTCTCAATCCTCAAGCTACTCGTGTGTCTTGTTGGATAGCAATGTATTCGCGTGGTAAGGCGTCAGGTTGGGGAGGAGCTATGGGTCCGGCACAGTTTATTCCTTCAACATGGAACATTTTTGACCAACGTATTGAAAAAGTTTTAGGAATTTCGCTGGCCAATCCTTGGGATCCAGAGCACGCTATTCTCGCTTCCGCTCTCTATCTGTCAGATCTTGGCGCAGGGCTTCAGACATTCTCTGCTGAAAAAAATGCCGCCTGCAGATATTATTCAGGTAAATCATGCAGTGCCGGCACAGGTGCAACATACGGCTCTCAAGTTATGACCAAAACAGCCAATATTCAGGAATGCATGATTGATCCTATATTGGGCAAATCGAGTGGCTGCTAATTGCTTTTTTGGCTCTTTTTGGGTATATTATAAATCTCATGAAAAAGGAAATTCACCCGAAAAACTATAGACCAGTTATATTTCTCGACAACTCGAGCAAGGCTCGCTTTTTAATCAATTCTGTCGTTACAACCAAAGAAAACGCCAAATGGACAGACGGCAAAGAATATCCTCTCCATCACATCGAAATCTCATCAGCTTCTCATCCTTTTTATACAGGCAATGAAACTATCATAGACACAGCCGGTCGTGTAGAGAAATTCAAGGCTCGCGCCACCCATACAAAAATAAAGAAAGAAAAGAAAACGAAGAAATAATCTCGCCTCTTTTCTCTAATGGATTTAGCAAAATATAAAAAGAATCATAAAACCGCGTATCTGGCAGATATGTATGAAAAACTCGAGCGTGACGAGGCTGATTTGCATAGGCTCTGCGAGATAGATTCTAGTATGAAAGAAATGGGCGCATTAGATCTCTCCAATATCAAAACCCAAAAACAAGACATCATTCGCCAGATTGAAGCTATAGAAATCTCGGAAAAAGAAGAAGAAGAGTTTCCGAATGAAATTATCTTGGAAATCAGGGCGGGAACAGGCGGTGATGAGGCGGCTCTGTTTGCAGAAGAGCTCGCCACCATGTATCGCGTATATGCACAGTTGCAGGGCTGGAAGGTTTATGTTTTAGATGAATCAAAGGCCGATGTCGGTGGTTACAAAGAGGTTTCATTGGAGATTCATGGCCAGAATATTTATAAAAAATTGCGCTATGAAACAGGCGTTCACCGCGTCCAGAGAGTGCCTGTAACAGAGAAAATGGGCAGAGTGCACACTTCAACCGTCGCTATTGCGATTTTGCCCATAAAAAAACACATAACAGTCAAAGTAAATCCAGCAGATATAGATATGGAATTTTCCCGTGCAGGGGGTAAAGGCGGTCAGAATGTAAACAATGTTGAGACGGCGGTCAGACTCGTACACAGACCGACAGGGCTCGATGTAAGAGTCACTTCAGAGCGCAGTCAGCTCAAAAATCGTGAGCGGGCTATGTCTATGCTCATGGCCAAACTTCAGGCAAAACAAGATGAGGAGAATGCCAAAAAATTTGCCGCAAACAAAAAAGGCCAGCTCGGCACAGGCGATCGTTCTGAAAAAATTCGCACATATAATTTTCCCCAAGATCGTATTACGGATCATCGCATAAAGCAGTCTTGGCACAATATAGAAACCATTCTCTCCGGTCAAAAAATCGGCGATATTATAGAAACTATCTCAAATATTGCCTTATGATGATCAATCTGTTAAACTTTCGAAACAATATTTATGGTAATAAAAGACAAAAAATCAACAATTGACACTATGTTTCAGGTTGGCGCCCATTTCGGACAGAATCGCGCTCGTCGACATCCCAGCACCAAACCATACATATTCGGCATAAAAAATAATATAGAAATTTTTGATTTAGAAAAGACCGAGACAGCTCTTTCTCGCGCCAAATCATTTATCGCTTCAATTGGAGCATCTGGCAGACAAGCCCTCTTTGTAGCTGGCAAGAGCGAAGCTATCTCTGCAGTAAAGGCCGCAGCCGCAAAAGCCGGCCAGCCTGTGGTCGGTGGTCGATGGATCGGCGGTACTCTGACAAACTTCACCCAGATTAGAAAGCGCATTGAAAAATACGAAAACCGTCTCAAAGAAAAAGAAAAAGGCGAATTGGTCAAGTACACCAAGAAAGAACGTCTACTGATCGACAGAGAAATCGCCAAACTGGAAATGCTTTTCGGTGGTATCGTTTCTATGAGGGAAAAACCAGCAGTTTTGATCGTCGTCGATCCAAAGAAAGAATTCACAGCCGTCGAGGAAGCCCGCCAAATAGGTGTGCCGGTCATCGCTATAGCCAGCACCGATTGCAATATCTCGCTCGTCGATTTCGCTATTCCGGCAAACGATTCCAGTGCTTCTTCTATCGCTTTCTTTCTCGATGAATTGGCTCGCGCATATATCGAAGCCAAATCTTCAAAGCCGGAAATAAAATAATATTTTTTCTATGATCACTACAGATACAATAAAAGAGCTTCGTCATTCTACCGGAGTATCGGTTATGCAGTGTAAGCGTGCGCTCGAGGAAGCTCACGGCGACAAGGAAAAAGCTCTAATCATACTGAAAAAGAAAGGTGCCGAAGTGGCAGTCAAAAAAGGCGATAGGAATCTCAATGCCGGCGCTATAGCTTCCTATATTCATTCGACTGGTACCCTAGGGGTAATGGTTGAATTGGCCTGCGAGACCGATTTTGTGGCAAAAAATCCAGAATTCAAACAATTGGCTTATGATATAGCCATGCACATAGCCGCCTCAAAACCGGAATCCGAACAAGTTCTCTACGAACAACCTTTTATAAAAAATCCTGAAATTACGGTAGGTGCTCTGGTAAATGATGCTATTCAGAAATTCGGCGAGAAAATGGAAATCGTACGATTTACTCGTTTTGCAGTCTCGGAAAAATAAAAAATATTATGGCACTAGAGCTTTCACTCATGACGGTTTCGCTCACTGGCATGATTTTCCTTCTCATTCATAAATATATGGAGGTAAACAAAGGCACCAAAACAGCCATGCAAAATGTGCGTCAAAAAACTGATCCTGTTTTGCGTGATATCCATCAAACGACAACTGAGATCTTGTCTAATATCACTCCGCACAATATAATTCTCCTGGCTAACCATGTTTTTGTTTCCATAGTCAGATTTTTCATGTATATTTCACATAGAGTGCATACCATCTCTTCATCCATAGTTGAAAAAGCCTCAAAGAAAAAGGAAGATTTATCCCGAGGTGGAGCGGCTTCGTTTTATCTGAAGCAGATAAAACAATCAAAAGAAAATGGCGAAAATACAAATAAAAGTACAAAAGAGACTGGCGGAGAGCAGGGGAAAATATAAAAGAAAAATATAAAATATAAAAATGCCACCTTAGCTCAGTTGGTAGAGCACCACTTTTGTAAAGTGGCTGTCCTCGGTTCGAGTCCGAGAGGTGGCTCAAAAAATTGACACTCCACAATTAAAGATTTTATTATCTAATTACCGCACCAAAAACCTCTCTGGTTTTTTCTTCTAGTTTCTGGTGGAGGGCATTTACTTCGCTGTCTGTCAGTGTCCTATCAAGAGAACGGTAGGTGATTCTATAAGCATAACTCTTCTTGCCAGCACCGAATTTTTTTATGTTTTCATATTGATCAACCAGAGACATTTCTTCAACTAAATCACGAATAACATCTCGCACGAGATCAAAATAATTTTTTGGAATAAATGAAGATGAGTTTACAACAAAAGAAATATCGCGGATGATAGCCGGGTATTTGCTCACATCTTTGAATTTCTGTCCGAGCCTCAATTGTTTTTTGACTCGGATATCTTCTGACCAGAGGAGTCTGATATCGGGAAGTTCCATACTGATGATAGCCAGACGTTCGAGACCGAAACCGAAAGCCCAACCATGATATCCAATAACGCCAAAATTTTTGAGCACAAGAGGACGAGGCATGCCACCACCGAGAATTTCTATCCACTGGTCGTTTATCTGCACTTCAACTTCGAGGGACGGATCTGTGTAGGGGAAGGTGTCTACATTGAAACGATAAATAACGTCTTTTCCAAAGACCATTTGCACTATTAAAGAGAGAGTGGATTTGAGATCATCGATAGTCAGTTTTTTTCCGCTATCTGGAACCAAATAGAGACCACCCATCTGATGAAAGATATTCATATGTTTGCGATCAATTTCGTCTTTTCTGTATACTTTGCCATAACATATGACGCCGAGAGATTCTTTGGCAATGATCTTTTTCTTTATTTCCGGCAGATTCAAATAGTAATACCACATAACTGTGTCGTGTGTCCGTAAAATATTTTTCTCGTCGACGAAATAGGTATCAGAAGCGTTACGTGCCGGATGGTTCGGGGCGAAATTAAAGAGGTCAAAACTGACGAGAGCAGGCACGATTTCAGGAATGATAATATTGTCAAAATCTCGAAAGAGAGGCATATTTCTCACTTTATTCACTATCTCATAGAGAGGACTGGTAGGTGTGCGGGAGAGATCATTCATGCTCAAATAGCGCTTTATTCTAGTTGCCTCTATATCACCTCTCGCCTCGATATCTTTAATTAAAGCTTTTTGTTCCTTCGTGCTGATTTCAATTTCCATGTGGTTAGTCTATCAAAATTGATGAAAATTTGCTATACTAAAGGTACAAAATAAGCTTGTAATAAGGCATTATTTTTTATTTATGGCCAAGCAAAAAGAAGACAAAAAAGAAGACAAAAAAACTAGCTCTACGACTGCTAAATATAGCGCGGAATCCATTCAGGTTTTGGAGGGATTGGAGCCTGTACGCAGACGTCCCGGCATGTATATAGGCACGACCGGTCCAGATGGTTTTCATCATCTGGTCACTGAAATTTTCGACAACTCCCGCGATGAGGCCATGGGAGGTTTTGCCAACGATATAGAAATCACTATTCTTCCTGATGAAATGATTCGCGTTGTAGACAATGGCCGAGGCATTCCCGTTGACATTCACAAACAGACAAAAGTTTCTGCTCTGGAAACTATTATGACGGTCTTGCATGCCGGAGGCAAATTTGGTGGAGAAGATTCAGGCTACAAAGTCTCTGGTGGTCTCCATGGCGTAGGTGGTTCTGTGGTAAACGCTCTCTCAATCATATGCCGAGTTGAAGTTCATCGCGATGGAGGCAAATACGGGCAAGAATATTCCCAAGGCAAGAGAAAAGCAGCTGTAAAAAAAGTTGGTAGCTCTAAACTTCACGGTACTATAGTTACTTTCAAGCCGGACTCTTCTATTTTTGGCGAGCAAAAATTTGAATTTAATCGTATTGTCACCCATATGCGCCAGCAGGCCTACCTCGTCCGGGGCTTACGCATCTCTGTCATAGATGCTCGTGAATATCCCGGCTCTATAGACATAAACGATGATATTTTCTATTTCCGAGAGTTGGGCCTCGATGTGCCGTCACAATCTTTTTATTTCGAAGGCGGTCTCGTTTCTCTCGTTCGTTTCACCAATTCAATTCAAAAACCTGTCCATAAAAATATTTTCTATGTTGAAAAGAAAATTCTAGATGTAGAATCGGTAGAAGTTGCACTCCAATATGTAGATGATATCTCTGCTCGAATCATGCCTTTCGCCAACAATATTTATAATGCAGAAGGTGGTACACATCTCACCGGTTTTAAAACAGCTCTCACTCGCACTATAAATACATACGCCCGCAAGAATAGTCAAGTAAAAGACAGCGAAGATAATTTCACGGGAGATGATGTTTTGGAAGGTCTGACTGCTGTCATTTCGGTCAAACTCCGTGAGATTCAATTTGAGGGCCAAACCAAAGCCAAACTGGGATCAGTTGAAGCCCAGTCGGCTGTGGCTACCGTTTTCGGCGAGGCTTTCAATTTATTTCTCGAAGAAAATCAAGAAGACGCTAGAGCCATTATTTCCAAAGCTATCTTGGCTCTTAAGGCTCGTAAAGCGGCCAAAGCCGCCAAAGATTCGATTATGCGCAAGGGCGCTTTGGAAGGCATGACTCTGCCTGGCAAGCTCGCTGATTGTGAATCAAACGATGCCAGCGAATCGGAAATATTCATAGTAGAGGGAGATTCGGCAGGTGGTACGGCAAAAACCGGACGCAATAGGAAAACCCAAGCCATCCTACCTCTGCGTGGAAAAATTTTGAACATAGAACGCGCTCGTCTCGATCGCATGCTAGGCAGTGAGCAGATCAAGAATCTAGTCATTGCCATGGGCACAGCCATAGGGGAGACTTTTGATATTTCCAAATTACGCTATCACAAAATAATCATTGCTACGGATGCGGATGTTGACGGTGCTCACATCAGGACGTTGATTCTCACTTTGCTTTACAGGTATTTCAAGCCTCTGATAGATGGTGGATACATATATATCGCCCAACCACCGCTCTACAAAGTAAAACGCGGCAAGGAGATTTTGTATTTTTATTCCGAAGAAGAAAAATCAAAAATTTTGGGCAAAGATGAAATACCTCTGGAAGAAGCAGATCAAAAAATTCACGTACAGAGGTATAAAGGTCTAGGAGAAATGAACGCTGATGAATTATGGGAGACCACTATGGATCCTACTCGTCGTTTGCTCAAACAAGTAAATATTGCCGATGCTCAAGAGGCCGACAAAGTTTTTGATATGCTCATGGGCACCGATGTGCCGTCTCGTAAATCTTTTATACAATCAAACGCTCACAAAGCGACGATAGATGTCTAAGATCTGCGCAAGCGGACTGATGCAGGAGTAATTTCTAGATAATCGCTTTCGTGCATAATTTCGAGTGCTCGTTCTATGGTGAGAGTAAACGGCGGGGTGAGATCAATGGCTTCATCTTTGCCGGCTGATCGATAGTTTGACATAACTTTGCCTTTGCATGGATTTACATCCAAGTTATTACCCTTTGACGTGTTACCGATGATCATACCTTCATAGACCGGAACGCCGGCAGTTATATATAATGTGCCGCGTTCTTGTAAATTCCAGAGAGCAAAACCGACAGCGTTGCCGTTTTCCATAGAAATCATAGAACCGAATTCGTGTTTTTCTATGACGCCTACATGTGGTCGAAAACCTATAAAGTGAGACGATAGTATACCTTCGCCTTTTGTATCTACAACAAACTCACTTCTGTAACCGAGGAGA
Source organism: Patescibacteria group bacterium (assembly GCA_038063975.1). Classification (GTDB taxonomy): domain Bacteria; phylum Patescibacteriota; class Minisyncoccia; order Phycocordibacterales; family UBA6065; genus UBA6065. Next base: position 18,902 of record JBBTTY010000025.1, read on the forward strand.
CCTCTAGTCGGTATTTCGAAAGTCATACGGGTGATACCTGTGTGTTCGCGCATATTTGTCATGATGCCTTTACGCAGAGAAAGTTTTTTTATGACTTCGCCGGATATTTCCTTGCGTACATCAGCTAAAACTTCTTCAAATGGTTCGCTTTTTATGCCCTTGATTTCTTTTATGATTACTTGTGGTTGAGAAACCTGCAATTCAAATCCTTCGCGACGCATGTTTTCTAGGAGTATAGAAATATGAAGTTCACCTCGACCATATACTTTGAAAGTATCACCATCCGAAAATTCAATACGTAGCCCGACATTTACCTCTAGCTCTTTTTCTAATCTCCCGCGGATTTGTCTGGTGGTGATAAATTTACCTTCTCGTCCAGCAAAAGGAGAATTATTTACCATAAAATTGAGAGCGATAGTTGGTTCGTCTACGGCGATAGCTGGCAGAGGTATTTGATTATTTGATTCACAAATGGTTTCACCGATGAAAATATCAGGTAAGCCTGCGAGTAAACAAATATCTCCGGCATAAGCTTCGTCTACTTCTTTTCTGTCTAGACCTAAAAATGTGTAAAGTTTAGTTACTTTGCCTGTTCTGGTTTCTCCGGTTGGTTTTTTTATAAAAACATTTTGGCCCACACGGACACGGCCTTCATATATGCGACCGAGAGCCAGACGTCCAGTGTATGAGTCATATGCCAAGTTGAACGGTTGCATACGCAGAGGAATGTTTATATTGGACGGAGCAGGAGAGACCAATTCGATGATCGTGTCGAGCAGGGGAGTGAGGTCTCTTGAATCATCTGTCAGGTTTCTCTTTGCCATACCTTGACGGCCGATGGAGTAAATTGTTTTGAAGTTGAGCTGTTCGTCTGTGGCGCCGAGTTCTATAAAGAGTTCGAGGATTTCATCCATCACTTCGCGCGGTCTGGCGGCTGGTTTGTCAATTTTATTTATAAGTACGATAGGCTTCATGCCGAGCTCTAAAGATTTTTTCAAAACGAATCGCGTTTGGGGCATGGGTCCCTCTTGGGCATCGACGAGCAGGAGAACTGTATCAATGGAACGCAGAACGCGTTCGACTTCGGAACCAAAATCAGCGTGGCCGGGCGTATCCACGATATTTATTTTCGTGCCTTTGTATTCTATAGAAGCATTTTTGGCGTATATGGTGATACCGCGCTCTTGTTCCAATGCATTTGAGTCCATAGAAAACCCTTCTTTGGCTACGCCAGACTGTTTCATAATACCGTCCATCAGAGTAGTCTTGCCGTGATCAACGTGGGCGATGATGGCTATGTTGCGAATTTCCATAAGATAACCATTAGAACATAAAAAATATTTAATCGCAACCAAAAGTTTTTAAATTTTTCTTTTTTCTAATTTTTCTAGTCGTTTTGTTAGTTTGAAGTGTTCTGGATATGTAACGTAATAAGATGCGTGATGATCAAGTCGCCTTTCAACACCATCAAAACGGGCGTTAACTCTTATTTCAAAATCATCAAAACGCTTATCTATTGATTCAAAACGCTTATCTATTGATTCAAAACGCTTATCTACAATATCAAAACGAGTGTTTACCTTTGTTTCAGCATCGGCAAAAGCTCTCATTGTAATTCCCGCCAGTTTTTCTAAAGTCATTTTTCTGCTCATGGAAATATTTTATCACAAGATGCGACTCGACATACAGGTGTTCTATGTGTTCTGATTGATTTTCATTTTCCACATACATGTTATATCTGAAAATAGGAAGTTTGGAAGCAATGTTTTCAAACTGATATTTTTTCTATATAATGCAGATTGTATTTAAACTTCGAATATAGGCTATTTAAAGATTCTTAAAAGTTATCATTCATTTTAAAACATTAATAAACCTTTATAGATGAAAAAATGATATAAAGCCATGAAAAAATAGCAAAATGAGTGTTCTTGTGGAGCACGGAGATTTTCTTGCAAGAAAATCTCCTCGGTTTTGGCCTCGTCAGGTCTCAGGCGTCTCCACGCAAACACTCATTTTGCTATTTTTTCTAGTTTCAATAAATCAAAATTAAAAAATAAAATAGTTCTCCACAGGTCTATAATTGAATTTCTCTAATATAATATTTGGCATGAGTCAGCCACTCTATTTTGAGGGGAAAAAATTTATCTCGTCTAAACGAGCTAGTGAGTTGGGAAGCTATACCCAAGACTACATCGGTCAGTTGATCAGAAGCAAAAAAATTGAAGCTCGGATGATCGGACGATCATGGTTTGTTTCTGAAGAATCTCTGTTAAATTATCAGCAATCTTTTAATGGAGAAATCTCGGGTAGACCAGAAATCGATTCAGAAAAAATTAAAACGATCTCGGGTGACGAGATCGTTGCCATAAAAAATCCTCCAATCTCACCATATAGACCTCTATCATATCAGAATGATGATCGGCAATTAATTCCGGATATAAAAAAATCATTTCAATCGCTCCAACCGAGAAAAAAAGTTTCGCTTAAAAAATTTTTCACCAACCCACATCGGTTAGCCGAGATTGGAAACAAAAGTATTGCCGTATTGCTCTCTGCATCACTGGTCGCTGGAGGTTATTTTATATCTGATGCAAAAAACGCAACTGCTGTTTTCGGATTTTTGAATGAAACTGGAGAAAATTTAAATACGGCGATTATTGAAACATTTGATGATCTCACTCTATTCACTAAAACTCTCACTATTGACTATGTAGAAACTCTGATGGATGCTGGAAAATATTCTCATTCAGGGATCAGTTCTGCTTATTTAGGTGGCAAAGCGATTATGAACGCATACGACGATATTTTGAGTAAAACTGGAGTTTTAGCTTATGACGCAGTTTTGGATCCTGTAGGCACCATCAGGAATATGGAAGATGCAATCCGAGATATGGGAGGGACTTATATTGCTTTTCTATATAGGACAGGAGGGAAGCTCTCGGATAGCCGAGATTTCCTTACAGAGTTTGATTTGGCTCAATTCGGCCAGAATATAGCTAATCAATCGCTTGCTGCAGTTTCTACAGCGGCTTCTACAATTAGCAATCCTCTAAATAATCTAAACAAAACCTTTGAAAGAATAGCCGTTGCTCTATATAAAGGCATAAATAGAACTTTTGGGCAGAAAAGTCAAAAGAATATTGCATCTGATGATGGCATCATGCTCGCACCAGTGCCAAAAATATCGACATCTACCCCTAGCCGAGTGAGAATCGCAGACAGTTCAACGTCCACACCTATCGTTTCATCAAATATTTCTTCTACTCTCACAAAATCTTCTCCCGTCCTCGTCACAACAAATTATTATGTACCAGCCAATACTGTCACTCGTTCGGAACTTTCTCTCATGCGCTCAGAGCTCTTGGCCACAATCAATTCCATTTCGCGCTCGACGGCGAGAAACACAACGAATGTAGAGAGAGTCTATGACAATATAGATCTCGGAAATTTCAGTGGTTCAGATATAGCTAAAGCAAATATAACAGGCTCGACATTTTCCGGCACGACTGTCTTAGCCACGCAACTCACTGTCACTGGTGGAGATTCTGCCAACTTGCTCACATCAACATTCGGCGGAAACTCTAATTTCGGAAACGGTACACTCTTTGTCAACTCTCCAAATAGACAAGTCGGCATCGGGACGACGTCTCCATTCACCCTATTCTCTGTCGGAGGAAATGCTTACATCGGAGGAAATCTCACTGCCACAGGAACAATTTCATTTGCAAATCTCACAGGCTCGGCTTCTACCACTCTCCAGAATTTCACATTCGTAAATGCCACAGGCACATCGGCAACCACTACAAATATATTCTCGACTACTGCATCATCAACAAATTTATTTTCGTCTCTCCTCAATATCGGTGGCAACGCTCTGGCAGTGACGGCGGCTAGAAATGTCGGCATAGGCACAACCAGCCCAACAGCTAATCTTGAACTATTACAGAATACAAATGGCACAGCTATCATTTCCGCGTATCGCATAACGGATACAGCTCCATCAGGTGACTTCATCAGTTATATGAATCGCGCCGGTACACAACTGTTTCGTGTGGACAATTCCGGTAACCTTCTTGCGGGCGGTATTGTAAATAGTGGAAGCCAGACTATCACTTCTACATCCCAGCCTCAATTCCGTGTGCAGTACGATAGTTCAAATGAAATCACTCAATCAATTACATCTACAGGTTCCACAACCATAGCCCTGAATGGCTCTGCTCCGGCTCTCATATTCACCCCTCAAACAAATCGAGCCACATCTTTTCAATTCACCAATGCCACTAGTTTTCCAATTCTCTCTATAGATACATCCAATCAACGTGTCGGTATCGGTACCACCACACCAGGACAAAAACTCTCTGTCGCAGGAGATATCTTGGGACATAATCTAATTGCTTCATATTTCACATCTACAACTTCTACCGCTTCTATATTCCCTAACTTTACTTCTTCTTTCTCCACCACCACCTCTGCCACCAGTACGAATTCCTTTTCAACCACCGCTTCATCAACTAATTTATTCTCCTCTCTGCTCACTGTGGCTGGCAATGGACTAATAGTTGATTCAAGTAGAAACGTCGGCATCGGGACGACGAGTCCGCAGAGATTACTCACTGTCACGAACGCAGGTGTTACTGACCAAATTATGCTAGAGGACACGGCGGCAATAGCTGGACAACATTACGGAAGTATAGGCTTTTCACGTGGTCTAATGAGCTTTAATACGATGAGTGATGCTTATGCGACAACAAGTAGAATGGTAATAGATAATCAAGGCAACGTCGGCATCGGGACGACGGCGCCGACACACGCGTTGACTATTGCAAGCGCAACGGCCGATGCAGTGGCGGCAAGCTTGGCTTTTCACAAGTCTCGTTCTGGGGGCGTGATTACAACTGGTGATGATTTATTAAGTATTAGGGGATATGGTCATGATGGGACAAATCTTGACACCCAGGGAGCAAAGATTGTTTTTGATACTACCGGAACAATAGCGGCTAACAGAATCCCAACCGAAATTCAATTTTGGACTGCTGCAGGTTCTGCGAATGATGATATTAGTCAGAAAATGGTAATTGATAAGAGCGGCAACGTCGGCATCGGGACGACGAGTCCCGTGTCGAAGCTCTCTGTTTTGGGTGAATCTGCCTTTGCGGGGGGTGCTAGTGTAGGTATAGGGTATGCGGGTACGGCTGCGCCAACAGGTGGATTAATAATACAAGGCAACATCGGCATCGGGACGACGAATCCTAGCTCTCTATTTCATTTATCATCATCAGCCTCAACGCGCACATTTACATATGAGGCTGCAGCGGCCGATAACTCTGGTCCATTGTTTGATATTCGCAAGGCTAGAGGAACTGTTGCTTCTCCAACTCTCGTTTCAGACGGTGATGATGTGGCAGCGTTCAATTTTTCAGGATATGACGGTGCGGCATATCAGGTGCTCGGACAGATTAAGGCAGAAGTTGATGGAACCGCAGCGGCAGGCGATATGCCAGGAAGGATTTCATTCTTAACGGCGGCTGATGGCGGAACTACTTTAAGTACGCAGATGACGATAAAAAATAGCGGCAACGTCGGCATCGGGACGACCAGTCCGGGGTATAAATTAGCTGTGGAAGGTAGTGTGGGTTTTCCAACCATAACAAGTGGTGCTGGAACCGCTTATATTTGTACCACACTTGCATCTGGTCTAATTTCTTCATCTACTTCAGCTTGTAACCCATCATCAGTTCGTTTCAAAGATAATGTTTCAAATCTCTCATACGGTCTCTCTGATGTGATGACCTTGAGATCAGTTGCATTTAATTACAAACCGGAACTTCTCATATCGGGTAATCAAGTCGGTTTCATAGCTGAAGAAGTAGTAAATGTAATACCGGAAATAGTTGGTTATGATTCAGAAGGTCTACCTAGCAATGTGGATTATGCCAAACTGACACCTGTATTGGTGAACGCTATCCAAGAATTAAATTTGAATTTAGGACAGATTATGACAGAAGAAGGAGATTTGAGTGTTGGCACAACCACTATCGTATCTCTGGAAGGTAATGTTGGCATAGGCACAAGTACTCCCGAATACAAATTACACGTCATAGGTGATGTGGCCGCTACTTCATTCGTCAATATTTCTACAAGAGAAGCAAAGAAGGATATTGAATATTTAAACAATGATTCAAAAGGTTCAATTTTGACAAAAATAAAAGACGTAGGTATTGCTCAATATCGTTATGCCAATGAAGATCAATCAAACCCTCTACGTCTAGGACTGATAGCGGAAGAAGCTCCTAGTGAGGTGTTGTCGGCTAATGGTAAAGGAGTAGACGTCTACAAACTCTCCACATTCATCCTAGCAGGCGTGCAGGAGCTGGATAAGCGATTTGTGACACTGGAAAC
>JBBTTY010000026.1:0-6857 GCA_038063975.1 Patescibacteria group bacterium
ATGCGCCTATAGCTCAGTTGGTTAGAGCATCGAGCTTATACCTCGAGGGTCCTAGGTTCGAGTCCTAGTAGGCGCACAAAAATTACTTTTAATTTGGTAGAGGACAGCCACTGATTTTTGCCAAACCATCTAGACCTTGTTCACCAACATATTTCACACCCGCACCATCAATCCAAGTAGGATATCCGTTTACACCTTTATCCAAACAAAGTTTTTCATTTTCAGGACATTCAACATACGGAATGTATTTAAAAGCGTCACCAAATAATGCTTTTTCTTTCTTACAATGACTACACCAGGCGGCACCATACATAGTCAGTTTTTTGCTGGCCAAGCATTGTGCAAAAGAAGTGATAGCTTCTGAAGATGGTTTATTTGGTGAATTTCTTTTTGAAATTATGACAAAACTGGTGATTAAAGCGACTATGATAATGACAAAAGCGATAGTTGATGTATATTTCATTATTTTTATTCTTTACAACAATTAATTAATCCACTCATTATATCGTCAAAGGACATTGGTTTTTCTGCCTTTACCATATTAGCCACGTCGGAGGTTTTTATAATTTTTAATCTCAAAGCGAAAAATATATTATAAATTTTGTAAGCAAAACCAAACGTCTCTTGTGCCGACTCTTTTTTACCATCGGCTTGGAGTTTTGTACCGACTTCCATAAGTCTCATAACTGTTGCCAATAGGTGTTTTGATATACACCAGCTCTCACCTTCGGTTTTCTCTATCATTCGTGCGAGCAGTACTTTGCGAATTTCTCGAGTTTCGTTTAATAAATCGTAGTATTCGGATTTTTCTGTCTTTGCACCGGTAAAGAAAAAATGTTCTTCGAGTGACAATAAATTCATAACCGCTATAGACAAATCTTCTTCGGTAGATAAATCTATACCACTTTTTTTGGCTTCCGCTACTTTTCTTTTTAATTCCTCAAAATTCATCGGTATGTTTTTCATTTTTTTAGGTGAACAATAATAATACACCTATAATCAAAAGAATTGTATTTAAAATGATGCGAGCTTTTTTCGTTTCCAGTTTACGCAACTTGTCTATTTTTTCCAAAGCTATTCTGGATGCTCCCAATATGAGAATGACCATGAGAGGTGTGACAAATATAATGTTGTATACAATTAAATAGCCAAATCCTGACCAAAATGTTTTTTGGTCATGTATGAGTGATAACACAAATAGATACGGTCCACCAGTACAGGGAAATTCAAACATGCCGACAACTATACCCAGAATCAATGATGCCGGAATAGAGCCTCTGTGTATTATTTTTCCTATTATTGTATAACTGCTCTCCGGAATTTTTAATTTAATAGGAAAATTGGAGAAAAATTCATTTGTAATTGCTATGAGGCTGTAAATTATGAGTATAGATGCGCCGATTTTAGTCATAAAGTTTGGAATGGCAAAAACAGATAGTACCTGCAGAATTCCTATACCTATCAATGTATAAACCAGAGCAATACCGAAGATATAAGCTCCTCCGGCCATCAGAATGAATTTTCTGTCTTTACCTAGAGATAATAAGAAAGCGATTGTGAGAAATAAAATAGAAAAGGCGCAAGGATTTATACTGTCGGCCATCGCCGCTCCAGCTATAACCGGTAAAAAGTAATTTAAGTCCATTAAAACTTATGATATCAGAGATTTTGTCGGTGAAAAACGATGATACAGATGCATCACTGCTTCATAGGTACCAAACAGAGCGAATGAGTACCATATATCGCCGACAAGGGCATTTCTATAGAAAGGTAGGCCGGCTATATAAGATGCGATTAATCCAATCACTGTTGATTCATACATTGTTGTGAATAACCAGACTGCTCCATTTGTGATTAGAAAAAATAAAGTTGAACCGATGACAGAAGCTAGAGCAATTGAAATAGGATTTTTCTTTTTTTGTAGATAAAGGCCAATTAATCCAGAAAATCCCATTGCAATATAAACAGTCAAATTTATTTTCCAATCATAAAAACCGATAAAAATATCACTTATGAGCATTGCCAGTACAGGCACAGTGAAGGCAAATTTTTTTCCTAAATAAGCTCCGGAAAAAAGTCCGATTGCGATTATGGGTACGAAGTTCCATGTATGAGGCAGTAATCTACCAAGTACTCCTATTGTTATCAGTGCCAGAGCCAAATATAATTTTGTTCTTATTGTCATTTTTTTATTTTTTAAATCCAATAAATTTTAAAAATTTGTTGAATATTTTATTTATAATTGTTGGATTTTTTTCTACAGCGATTGCTATACCTGCCAATTGGTTTTCTGATAATTTTACCTCAGATTCTACTTTTTTTGTTGAATATTTCTGATTTTGTAGGGCGATCTGATATTTTTTTATAAAATTTTCAACTGATATATCCATAACAACCATTACTTCTTTTGGTTTTAAATTTTTTACAGTAGTTGTACTCGTTGTTGTAGTTATTACCGCTTGATTATTTTGATTATCTGAACTTGATCTATGTCTAGAACCTCCGCCAGAAACACTGGCTGTCGTTACTGTCGGTGTTGATATTGTTTCTGGTGTTACTTCTGGTGTCGGTCCTGCTACTGCTAAAGGGGCTGATACGGATAGAGTTTCAGCCGGAAAATAATAATCCATAGCCAGTCCTATGTTGTAAGAGCCTGGGGCAGTGAGCAATATCTGGGCAAATCCGTTTTCATCACTCGTGACCGAAGTGACAACTATTGGGGAATACGGATCATCAGGATTTGTCTGTGTCGCTCCCAGTGTCGCACCGGATAAAGCCGTCCAAAGATTATTTACATAATCATAGTTTAGAGCTCGCACAGTAACGGCTGTAGATGTTTCAATGTTTGCGGACGATAATGAAACCCTACGTGGACTGCCGAAATAAAAATAGAGAACTTCGTTTCCGGAGAGAATATATTTATCAACACCCACAGATGGATATGTTGAATTGACGACATATTGCCAATTTCCACAAGCGTTTACAGATGGAGAGACAATATTTATACAATTTATATACAACGAACTGAAACTGGAATAATATATTAAATCTGAAATAATAAATTCTGTCGCAGAATCATCGGCTGTTTTCAGTGCAATCAAGGCACTGTTCGAAGGTATTTGTCGAGAAGTTTCTGAATTATCTGAAATCGAACTCGTTTCATTTAGAGTTATTGTAACCGGACCACTCCAAACTAATGTATCTCGATAACGTACATTTATTGTCACTGTGGAAGTGGCCGTTTCTTGCGCAAAAATCGGAAAAGGAAAAACAAAAGGAATAAAAAACAATACAAAAATAAATAATTTCTTTTTCATGAGACTTAATTTAATAAAACGAATAAAAACCGTCACTTCCGAGAGGGAAGCGACGGATGTAAAAAGTCGCATTATCCTGCTCGGGATTATAATCATGCGACGACCGGACTCGTTTCACTTTTTGTTTTAAAAGTTTTCTCAAAAGCGAACATTACCGTTGCGGCACAGTGGAGGGATTAAACCTCACTTCCAACGCACGATAGTACCAATTCTAATGTAATCCAGATTTAATTTCAATCTTTCGAAACAGTTAAACTATAAAATAAAAATAGACGCAAATTATACCACCAACCTCTTTGTGCGCAGTTCATGGAGTATTTTGCACGGCTCGACGATGCGAGGGTCAACGATTCGATAAAAAATATTCAAACCATGTCTTCGGGGAACAACCAAACCACTATGTCGCATGAGAGCGAGGTGTTGAGAGAGGTTTGCTTTCGGTAAATCGGTTATTTGAAGCAGATCTTCCACAGAAGTCTCCTTCTTCTTCAATATATTGAGCACCTCCAACCTCTTTGGATTGGCCAGTATCTTGTAGAGTAGGGCATTTTTACTGTAAGCCTCCTTTGGCAATGGTGATTTCATTGTTTCGATATATTATATAGTCAGTATATCAACTTATAAATATTTTTCAATGGTAGTTTCTGTTGACAAAATGTTTTTCATTCCGTGAGACTGGAGGTTATCCACTCTTTTATTAAACTTCTACGAGTCTTACCGTTATAATGATTTCAATATTACGAAACTTCGAAACATATGACATCAAAACAAAAAAAACAGCCGGCCGTTATCATACAGAGCATCTATAAGAGAAACGGTACCATTGTTTCGTTCAATATAGATAAAATTACTCAAGCTGTTTTCAAGGCGATGGTTCATGCAGGCGAAGGCTCATTCGAAGAAACCAAAAAAGTGACTGACAGAGTTTACAAAGATGTTCTCAAAATCACAAAAAAGCATAAAAATTTCATTCCGACAGTCGAAGGTATCCAAGACACGGTCGAAAGGAGTCTCATTTTGGGAAAATATATCAAAACTGCCAAAGCATACATTCTTTATAGGGAAGAGAGAGCCAAAGCCAGGTCGCTCGGTCGCCAAGTTCCTTCTCATGTAAAAAAATTGGCCGAAGAAAGCAAAAAATATTTTAAGAATTCCCTGGGAGAATTTGTTTACTACCGCACATACTCACGATGGATTGCCGAAGAGAGTCGACGCGAGACTTGGATAGAGACTGTAGATCGCTACATATCTTTTATGAGAGAAAATGTCGGAGAAAAATTTAGTGATGTGGAGTACGCAGAAATGAGAGAGGCTATTTTGAATCAGGAAGTGATGCCCTCTATGAGACTTCTTCAATTTGCCGGACTAGCGGCGCGCAAAACCAGTGTCTGCGCTTATAACTGTTCTTTTATTGCTCCGGAAAATTTACAGGATTTGGCGGAAATCATGTACATTTCAATGTGTGGTGTTGGTGTCGGCTGGTCGGTTGAAAGTAAAAATATTCAAAAATTTCCGCAAATAAAATTTCAAGAAAATCACAAACCAGTCTACCATCTTATTCTTGACAGCAAGGAAGGTTGGGCGGACGCTCTAGCTCTGGGCATGCAAACCTGGTTTGATGGTTGCGACATCGAATTTGATTTTTCAGATTTGCGTCCAGCTGGCTCTAGACTGAAAACTATGGGAGGCAAGGCTTCAGGACCAGAACCACTCAGACGTCTGTTTGCTTTTACTCGTGAAAAGATGTTTGCTCGCCAAGGCAGACGTCTACGCAATATCGATGTCCATGACATCATATGCATGATAGGCGATTGTGTTGTTTCTGGCGGAGTGAGACGTAGCGCTATGATTTCACTATCAGACCTAGATGATACGGATATTCGCGATTCAAAATCAGGCGCTTTCTATACCACTGAACCACAGAGAATGCTCGCCAACAATTCCGCTGTTTACACCCAAAAGCCTTCAAATGCTGAATTTCTGGAAGAATGGATCGCACTCATGAAATCCGGCTCCGGTGAGAGGGGTATATTCAATCGTGGATCGCTCGCCAAAACTCTGCCCATCCGCCGAATTAAAACTCTCGAAAAACATGAAGGCTATTTTGACGCATCGGAAAATATTGTCGGTTCGATTGGCACAAATCCGTGTGGTGAAATTATTTTGCAATCAAAACAATTTTGTAATCTGTCTGAAGTAATAGCGCGTAGGGATGATACCGAAGAATCTCTCTTGCGAAAAATTCGGCTTGCTACTATGCTCGGTACATATCAAGCCAGTTTGACAAATTTTCCGTATCTTTCAAGGGAATGGAAGGAGCGTTGTGAAGAAGAATGCCTGCTCGGTGTCTCTATCACTGGCCAATGGGATTCAAAAGTATCGAGAGATCCACAAACTCTCTTGCGCCTAAAAACTAGAGCTCTGGAAGTCAATCGAGAGTTTGCCAAACGTCTCGGCATAAACGAATCGACGTGTATCACTTGTGTCAAACCTTCTGGCACTGTCTCTCAGACGGTTGATTGTTCATCAGGTATGCATCCACGTCATGCTCAATATTATATCCGCAGAATCAGAATTGCCTCTACTGATTCTCTATTCAAAATGCTTCGCGATCAGGGTGTGCCATACCAGCCTGAAATAGGCCAGTCGAACGATTCCGCCACCACCTATGTTCTAGAATTTCCTGTCAAATCTCCGGACGATTCTCTATACAAAAATGATATTTCCGCTCTCGATCAACTCGAGCATTGGAAAATGGTCAAATTGAGTTATACCGAGCACAATCCGTCGGTTACTATTTCGGTTGGCGAGAACGAGTGGATAGAAGTAGGCAACTGGGTTTATAAAAATTGGAATATCGTGGGCGGTCTCTCTTTCTTGCCGAGGGAAAATCATATTTACGAACTCGCTCCGTATGAAACTATAAGTAAAGAAAAATATACGGAACTGGCACATCGGCTCGAACATATAGACTATTCAAAAATCATCACATATGAAAAAACGGACGAACTTGATGTGAAAAAAGAAATGGCGTGTATAGGCGACGTATGCGCTATAGTGTAGGAACTTATACAAAAGCTCATGCTCATTATTTTCACAGGCAACGGCAAAGGAAAAACAACAGCAGCCATAGGTCAGGCTATGAGAGCAGTGGGCAATGGTAGCAGGGTTCTCATGGTTGAGCTCGTAAAAGGACCATGGAAATCTGGCGAGGACACTTCGTCAAAAAAAGTAAGCAAGTCTTTTCAAATTATCAAAAAAGGTCTGGGCTTTGTGAGAATAGGAAATGATCAAATACCTTTTGAAAAGCATATAGAGGCGGCAAGAGAAGCTCTAGCCTATTCTTTTAGTGAACTCAAAACTGGCAAATGGAATATTCTCATACTCGATGAAATCTGGGTGGCGTTGAGTTTGAGTCTTCTCAATTCATCGGAAGTGAATAATTTTATAAAATCAGCCACACCGCTCTGCGATCACCTCATCATGACCGGTCGTGGTTGTCCTATGAAATTTATAGATCAAGCGGATCTGGTGACGGAA
>JBBTTY010000027.1:0-2304 GCA_038063975.1 Patescibacteria group bacterium
GTATTTTCGGGATAAATTAAGCACCATTTCGACCTCACACACATCACCTTCTTCCCAGTCTCGTGATTTTAGGGGAAGTAAGTCTAATATATGGCTTAAAATCGGGCTTTATACACTAAAGTTTGCTTTTGTTTCGGCTCTCATTTTGACGCCCTCGGATACTCACGCTGGCGTTTTTTCTTATATTTCTAACTTGACTCATAACAAAGAGGTCGATGCCAGAGAAATTCCTCGTTCATCAGGAACACTCGGAGTTTTAGAAGCTAATCTCGGACCAAGTGCTACCTCCCCTGTCGGTGGCGGAGAAATTGCCATCATTGACGGCAGTGCTCTCATACAAGAAGTAGGTGTCATGGGCACAGAAGCCGACATTATGGAATCAAAATCTACTCAAATCAGTTTATATGTTGTGAGACAGGGTGATTCTCTGTCGGTTATCGCTAAAATGTTTGGTGTTTCCGTAAATACGATTGTCTGGGCAAATTCTATAAAAGGTCCTATACATGAAAGTGACGAACTCATTATTTTGCCTATATCGGGAGTGAATCATAAAGTGACCAAAGGCGATACGATTCGTTCTATTGCTACCAAATACAAGGCTGATATTAATGATATTTTGAGTTATAACGATCTCAAATCCGGAAGTACTCTAGAGGTTGGTTCTACAATCATTGTTCCTGACGGTGAAGTACAGGCGGCTTCTCTAGTTGTTTCGCGCACGACGTCGAAACTCCGCAATGCCGACGGTCCACTCTACAAGGATTATTATATGCGTCCTATAGAAGGTGGAAGAAAGACTCAGGGACTCCACGGATACAATGGAGTTGATATTGCTGCCCCAACAGGCACTCCAATTTATGCTTCGGCCAACGGTATTGTTCTCGTCGCTCGCTCATATGGTTATAACGGTGGATACGGCCAATACATAGTAGTTTCTCATCCAAACGGCACACAGACTCTTTATGCTCATATGAGCAGAGTACTCATATCTGCTGGAGAAGTAGTTACAAAAGGTCAGACCATAGGTCTCGTCGGTGCAAGCGGTAAATCTACTGGTTCTCACATCCATTTTGAAATCCGCGGAGCAGTGAATCCGTTTTAAAAAATTCTTTTTAAATGTTAGATTTTTTGAAACACCTCAGGTTGAATTATCAATTTTTTATTCTTTCAGGACCGTTTTTATTGGGAGGTTTGTTTTCTCCAAAAACTGAAATTCTTCAATTCATAATTTCTTTATCCCTGATTTGTTATGGTTTGGAGTATGAAAAGGAGAAATAAAACATTAATAACGGAACCAGTATTACTTGAAAGACAGATATTTTTAATTCGTGGACAGAAAGTTATGTTTGATTCGGATTTATCACTGCTTTATAAGGTTTCTGTAAAACGTTTAAATGAGCAGGTTAAACGTAATATAGGGAGATTTCCAATAGATTTTATGTTTCATTTAAGCAAGAAAGAAACCAATAACTTGAAGTCGCAAATTGCGACTTCAAGTTCGGGACATGGTGGTAAAAGAAAACCATCTTATGTTTTTACGGGACATGGTGTTTCAATGCTTTCATTAGTCTTGAAAAGTGAAAGAGCGATTCAAATGAATATATTTATTATCCGTGTATTTACAAAATTGCGTGAAATGATTGTAAATAATAAAGAGTTAGCTCATAAGTAATTAAGTATTCTTAAAATGCTTTTGTCTATATTGCAGAGCTTCCAGAATATGAGATTCCTCGATTTTTTCGCTTTGCTCGATGTCGGCGATGGTGCGAGCCAATTTTATGACGCGATGATAACCTCGACCAGAAAGGTCGTGGGTTCTGGCGCCACGGTTCAGGGTTTCTTGTGCTTTTGGCGAGAGGATGGCTACGTGGGCTAGGTCGCGGTGGTCTATGTTACTGTTTAAGTTTGTCTTTATGCCGAGCTTGTTAAAGCGCTCGCGTGATCGTGCGCGGGCGGAAATTACAGCCAGGCGGGCTTTTTCTGTCTCGCCTTTGCCTACTCGCCCACGCAACAAATTTTCATAATCTACTTTCGACACTTCTATCCACATATCTATCCTATCCATAATCGGGCCGGAAAGTTTTCTCTCGTATGCCGAAATTTCTCTCACGGAGCAGATGCATTGTTTGTCTTTTATATTTCTATTTCCGCACGGACATGGATTGAGAGCGGCCACAAGTATAAAATGAGCCGGAAATCTAGCTCGACCGTTAGCTCGGGCTATAGAAATTACTCTGTCTTCGAGTGGCTGGCGGAGTGATTCAATGACCCTCTGTTCAAATTCAGGAAATTCATCCAAAAAAA